>JBMCIH010000188.1:0-5263 GCA_048617055.1 Marinobacter sp.
TCGGTCTGTCAGGTTTTCAAACATGGTGGTATCCGTAGCCCTGAAATATGAAGAGCTCAAACGCCGGTGCCGCGGGGAAACCGCGACACCGGCTCCCGGGACATAACGCCGCACGCAAACCGGTTGATTCCGGTTGCACAATCGCGACATTATAACCAGACTAACGCGCTGAAACGACCAGCCCGGCCATATCAGCACGCCGAAGGCTGAGAGCCCGGACCATATCACATAATCACCAACCAGGAATGCCATGGGAACGCTGATTCTCGCTGTAACCACCCTGTTCCTCTATAGCATTGGCACCGCTCTGCAGGCTCTGGCCTTCCGCGACCGCATCCAGATCAACCTCAACACGGTTACCGTACTAGGCGCCCTGGGCCTGGTGTCCCACGGGTTACTGCTATGGCAGACGCTGTTTGTCGGCGGTGTACTGAACCTGGGCTTTTTCCAGAGTTCGCTGCTTATTTCCTGGCTAGTGGTGGCGATGCTGCTGGTTATGAATCTGCGCAAACCCATGGACAGCCTGTTTCTGGGCGCCTACCCGCTGGCCAGCCTGACCGTAGTGTTTGCCCTGCTGACCCACACCCCGCCCCGGTTCATTGAGCGGGACGACTGGGGCATCCTGTCCCATATTGCCCTCTCGGTCACTGCCTACAGCCTGTTTACCCTGGCCGCCGGCCAGGCACTGCTGCTGTACTTCCAGAACCGCCAGCTCAAGCACAACTACAACAGTGCCCTGGTCCGCAACCTGCCCCCGCTGCAGACCATGGAGTCACTTCTGTTCGAACTGCTGTGGGCAGGGGTGATCCTGCTGGTCCTGGCCATCGTCACCGGGGCCGTGTTCGTCAGTGACCTCTTCGCCCAGGACCTGGCCCACAAGACCGTGTTCTCACTGATTTCACTGGCGGTGTTTGCCGCGCTGCTGATCGGCCGCCAGACCCAGGGCTGGCGCGGCATCACGGCCAGCCGCTGGACACTGGCCGGGTGCGCTCTGCTGGCGCTGGCTTACTACGGCAGCAAATTTGTACTGGAACTGGTGTTTCACCGCACAGGTTGACACCCGCCACGCCCACCCCTATTTTGCCCGTTCATCCGCAACACAAGGATCACCTCCCTTGAACGAGGCATCGCTTACGGCGCTGTTCACCCTGCTCGCTGGTCTGATCGTACTGTCGGCATTTTTCTCCAGCTCCGAAACCGGGATGATGTCCCTCAACCGCTACCGGCTCAAGCACCTGGCCAAAACCGGGAACAAGGGTGCCAGACGGGCCCAGTCTTTGCTGCAGCGAACGGATCAGCTGATCGGCGTGATCCTTATCGGCAACAATTTCGTCAACATTTCCGCCTCGGCCATAGCCACTGTGATTGCCATGCGGCTCTGGGGCGATGCCGGCATCGCCATTGCCACCGTGGGACTCACCGTAATCATCCTGATTTTCGCCGAGGTTACCCCAAAGACCCTGGCAGCACTGTTTCCAGAGAAGATCGCGTTCCCTGCCAGCCATGTGCTCGGCCCCCTGCTGAAAATCCTCTACCCGGCGGTATGGGCAGTGAACCTGTTCACCACCGCCATCCTGCGGCTGCTACGGGTATCTTCCGGCGACGCCAGCTCGGACCACCTGTCACGGGAGGAACTGCGCACCCTGGTGAACGAGTCCGGCGCCCTGATCCCGTCCAAGCACAAAGACATGCTGGTCAGCATCCTGGACCTGGAAAAGGTCACGGTGAACGATATTATCGTGCCCCGGAACGAGATCGTTGGCGTGGACCTGGACGACGACATTGAGACGATCCTGCGCCAGCTGCGCACCGCCCAGCACACGCGGTTACCCATCTACAAGGGCGACATCAACAATATCCAGGGCGTACTGCACCTGCGCAACATTTCCCGCCTGCTGATG
The DNA here is from genome assembly GCA_048617055.1 of Marinobacter sp. Lineage (GTDB taxonomy): Bacteria > Pseudomonadota > Gammaproteobacteria > Pseudomonadales > Oleiphilaceae > Marinobacter. The sequence continues at coordinate 1,902 of JBMCIH010000188.1, forward strand.
CAGGACGACATCAACAAGGCCATGCTCATGCAGCTGTCCCGGGAGCCCTACTTCGTCCCGGAAAGCACCCCCCTCAATACCCAGCTGATCAATTTCCAGAAAGCCAAGCGGCGTTTCGGCATCGTGGTGGATGAATATGGCGATGTACTGGGCATTGCCACCCTCGAGGATATCCTTGAGGAGATTGTTGGCGATTTCACCACTGACTATTCCGAAACCAGTCCCGATATCATCCCCCAGGAGGACGGAACCTACATTATAGACGGCAGTGCTGCGGTAAGAACCATCAACAAGAACCTGCACTGGAAACTGCCCACGGATGGCCCCAAGACCCTCAACGGCCTGATCACCGAGAGCCTGGAAACCATTCCGGAAACCAACGTCTGCCTGCTGATTTACGGACACCGCATCGAGGTGCTGCAGATCAAGGACAACGTGGTCAAGGCGGCCATTGTCCACCCCATCCCCCGGAAAAAAACCTTCAGGCGAAAAAAGACGCACTGACCAACATATACTTAATTGTTCTAAGTGCGAGCTTTTAGAAAGATCATGATTTAAGTCAATTCTTGACCGCACCGACTCCTCTGCCCAAGACTGAAACTGTGCGACTCATTGACGCACCCAACAAAAATAAGAGGAGAAGGTCCATGAGCCTTTCACATACTGTGGGTCTGCTGGCCCATCCGGATGAAGAGTGGGAAGCCATTCGCAACGAGTCCGAATCGGTCACCAAGCTCTATTTCGGTCACATTCTGTTGCTGGCCCTGATCCCGGTCGCAGCCGCTTTCTATGGCACTACCCAGGTAGGCTGGCAGGTCGGCGGCAGTCAGGTCATCAGGTTGACGCCCGAAAGTGCCCTTCAGCTGTCCACCCTGGCCTATCTGGCGATGCTGGCGGGGGTCTACATCATGGGCAAGTTCATCGACTTCTTTGCCGCTACCTACGAGGTTAGTGAGACCACCCCAAGGGGTGTCACACTGGCAGCCTACACCGCCACCCCGATCTTCCTGCTGGGGGTAACCGCGGTCTATCCCAACATATGGGTGAATATGGCGGTCGGTATCGCAGCTATCGCCTATGCGGTATATCTTCTTTATGAGGGGCTGCCCATCCTGATGAAGATCCCCGAGGAACGCGGCTTCATGTTCGCTTCTTCGGTGCTCACCGTTGGTCTGGTCATGTTCGTGGGCCTGCTGGCCATCAGCGTGGTGATCTGGAGCATGGGCATCGGGCCGCAGTACGTCAGCTGACGACAGTCTGGAGCCTGACACTCAGACAGGCCGGTCCGGGAGGGCCGGCCTGTCTGCTGGTTGCCGGAGACACATGATAAGCCGCAAACCGCATAGGCGGCCCGATATGTTATTACCAATAATTAATCGTGTAACCACGGTATAATTTGCGCTAGATTACGCAGATAATGACGGAATCAGAATAAGCTCGGTAACGTATCCGGTTGAGGCGTATCAGGAGTCAGCCATGAACAAACAATCCGGCATACATTACCTGCACGACCGCGCGGGTGCAGGCTCGCCGGGGTCCGTGCCTCCGGAGGCATCCCGGATCCGGGATACTGTGGTTGCAGGTCTTGGCGACCTGCTTCAGGGGGCCTTCGATGCGGTGGATGACTCCCTGTTCGAGCTGGCCAACAACGCCCGCAGCAATAACGAACAGAACCGCTATTTCGAGGCGATGCGGGAAATCCGCATCAAGCGCAAGGGCGTCGAGAAGCAATTCAAGCATTCTGTCGCTGCACTGTTCAACTATCCGCCGCTGGCGGATGCCGACCAGCAGTCCCGTGATCAACCCCCGGAGCAGGACACCACTTCGGCCGAGAACCTCTCACTGGTTCAGGACGACGAGCTGGAAGAACAGGTTGCCCTGAGCGCCATGATTGCCAAGGCCCGAGCCTATTTCCAGGGTCCCCTGCTGCAGCTGCAGACCCGCTTTACCGTGATCTACCCCAAGGCCACGGAGGACCGTCCGGTCAACCCCATGTCACCGGACCATATCTGCCGGGCCTTTGCTGACGCCGCAGGTGCCTTCGAGATCCAGATCCGCGAACGCCTTATCGTGCTCAAGCAGTTTGACCGGTACGTCATAGCCAACCTTGGCATGCTGATGGACGAGGCCAACCGGATCCTGGTCCAGGCCGGCATAGTTCCGGATTTCCGCTACCGGGGCAAGAACCGCAGTGAGTCCAGGAGCGCGTTCGCGCCGTCCCAGCAGGCGGAAGCAGGCCGCCATGCACACGGGACGACCGAGGCGGCCGAAAACTATCAGCTCCGTGAGGGTGACGCCCTGTTCCAGCAAATCCGCCAGCTGCTTGCCGATCAGCGTGGGCATCGCAGCTACAGCGCCAGCCATTACGGTGGTGCCGGACACAGCGGCACAGAAATCCATATCGTTGGCGGTACCGAGCTGCTGCAGATGCTGTCACAGGCTTCTGCCAATACAGCCGGGCAGAATACCCAGCGGGAAAACCTCAGTGCCGGGGAGCCGGTAACGGTCGATCTTCGGGATCTGATCGAGCATATCCTGGAAACCCAGCAAACCAGGGACGGCAAGCAGCCGGCCCTGCAGGAAATGGACGAAGATCTGATCAACCTCGTGTCCATGCTGTTCGAGTTCATCCTCGACGACTACAACCTGTCGGCACCGATACAGGTACTGATCAGCCGGCTCCAGATTCCCATCCTCAAGGTAGTGATCAAGGACAAGTCCTTTTTCAGCCGTGCCAATCACCCGGCCCGCAAACTGCTCAACTCTCTGGCCCGGGCCGGCATAGGCTGGAGCAATGCCGACGAGAAGTCCCGCGACAAGCTGTACGAACAGATCCACAACATTGTGGCGCGTATCCTGGACGAGTTTGATGGGGATATCCAGCTGTTCGAGACCCTCGGGGAGGAGTTCGACCAGTTCCTGACCCGCGAAAACCGCAAGGCCTCGCTGGTGGAACAGCGCACCCGGGAGTCGGAACGAGGCCGCATCAAGTCCCAGAAGGCCCAGGAAACCGTCGACCGCCTGCTGCGGGAGAAACTGGCCCACCGGCCGGTGCCGCCCGCCGTTCACGACATTCTGATGAACGGCTGGAGCCGCGTCATGTTCCTCGCCTACCTGCGGGATGACGTGGAGCATCGCTGGGACCAGTCGGTAAGAGTGGTGGACGACCTGGTCTGGTGTCTGCACCCTCACCTGGATGACGAAGAGCGGGATCAATGGGTGCGGGTGGTGCCACGGCTCCTCAAGTCCCTGCGCGCCGGCCTCGAGGAAGTGTCCTACAACTCATCCCGCCTGGACGAGATGATGGCCAGGCTCAAGCATGAACTCACCGAGGCCTTCCGCAACCTGGCCCTGGCCGAAGC
>JBMCIH010000189.1:0-5249 GCA_048617055.1 Marinobacter sp.
CGGTCACGCCGGTGGGCGGTGTCTGTTTCAGGGTTGGCTGGGCCATGGTGGTGAGCGCCGCGATGCGCCGGCCCCGATGAAAGCGAGGCAGTTATGAGAGTCATGCTCAACGGCGAACAGCGGGAACTCCCGGACCAGGCCACATTGCAGGCCCTGATTGACGACCTCGGTCTTGCCGGCAGGCGCCTGGCCGTCGAAGTGAACGAGGACATCGTGCCGCGCAGCCAGCACTCTGAGTTCCGGCTGAACGACGGCGACCGGGTGGAGATTGTCCAAGCCATTGGCGGTGGCTGATGGCCGGCAGACGCCGTGTTCCGCCGCCCCTTAACCGAAAACCACAGCCCAGAGAACCCAATGACTGACCAGAGCCAGAGCAATCTGCCGGAAGACAAGCCCCTCGAAATCGCCGGCCGGGTGTACCAGTCCCGCCTGCTGGTGGGCACCGGCAAGTACCGCGACCTGACAGAAACCGGGCACGCGATCGAGGCCAGCGGCGCAGACATAGTGACCGTGGCGGTGCGTCGCACCAACTTGGGCCAGAACCCGGACGAGCCCAACCTGCTGGATGTTATCTCGCCGGAGCGCTACACCATCCTGCCCAACACTGCCGGCTGCTTTACCGCAAAGGATGCGGTGCGCACCTGCAAGCTGGCCCGGGAACTGCTGGACGGCCACAACCTGGTCAAGCTGGAAGTGCTGGGGGAGGAAAAGACCCTCTACCCCAACATGACGGAAACCCTGGTGGCCGCCGAGGAACTGATCAATGACGGCTTCCAGGTAATGGTCTACTGCTCCGACGACCCGCTGCTGGCCAAACGCCTGGAGGAAATGGGCTGCATCGCCATCATGCCCCTGGGCGCGCCTATCGGCTCCGGCCTGGGTATCCAGAACCGCTACAACATCCGCCTGATCGTGGAGAACGCCAATGTACCGGTGCTGGTGGACGCGGGCGTGGGCACGGCATCAGACGCCACCATCGCCATGGAGCTGGGCTGCGACGGCGTGCTGATGAACACCGCCATCGCCCAGGCCCGGGACCCGATCCGCATGGCCCGCGCCATGAAACTGGCCATCGAATCCGGCCGCGAAGCCTACCTGGCCGGCCGCATGCCCAAGAAGGCCTATGCCAGCGCCTCGTCACCCATCGATGGCATCTTCTTCTGAAAAGATAACGAGACCGGCCGGAGGGCTCTGCCCCGGTTTTTCAAAGAAAAACAGAGTATGTGTCCATTTTACGAGACCCGCACAAGACAATGACTGCCCCCGGGGTCTGACCCAATTTTTCAAAGAAAAATAGGGTCTGACCCCATTTTATGGGAGTATCGGTCACACACCCGGGCCAGACAAAAAAACACCAAAGCGCTGCAGTATCGCCATGACCAACCCTAAACCCAAGCCCAGCCGCAAGGAAGCCATTCTCCAGTCCCTCGTGGAAATCCTTGAAACCGACCCCGGCGCCCGCATCACTACCGCCGGCCTCGCCCGGGCCGTGGGCGTGACCGAGGCGGCCCTGTACCGCCATTTCCCCAGCAAACGCAAGATGTTCGAGGCGCTGATCGAGTTCGCCGAGGACACGGTCTTCTCCCGCTGCCAGCTTATCCTGCAGGAGCAGGAGGATGTGCAGGTCCGGTTGCAGCAACTGGTCCGCCTGGTACTGGTGTTCGCGGAGCGCAACCCGGGCCTGTGCCGGGTGCTCACCGGCGAGGCATTGAGCGGGGAAAATGAAGCCCTGCGCAGGCGCGCCGGCCAGTTCTTCGAACGTCTGGAAACCCAGATCCGCCAGATCCTCAAGGAAGGCGACCTCCACCAGGGCCTGCGCCCGCACCCAAGCGCCACCCGCGGTGCCGACTGGCTGATGACCTTCCTGGAAGGCCGCATCCAGCGCTTTGTCCGCTCCGGCTTCAGCCGGTTGCCGTCCGAGGCCTTTGATGAGCAGTGGCCGATGCTGAGCCGGGAGCTGTGGGCCTAGTGTCCCGTGCGGTTAATTCGCTGACCTACTGGGTGACGCTGGGGCCTCTGGTCAAGGCGCCAGGCCGCCGGTGTGGTGGTTCCAACATCGAGGGCTGGCAACCCTGGCCAGGAGCCTCAGCGTCGCGCCCTTCGGGAGCCCCTGAGGGCCTTGATAGCTGCGTTGCGCTGCCTCGATTTGGAACCACTAAACCTTCGCCACCGCGCCTTGCTCTCAAGGCCCTCGTGGCTCAGTAGGTCGGCGAATTAACCAGAGGGCCTCAGAGTCGCGCATTGCCTTGCCGAACAGTTTCAGGCTGATGGATTCGCTCGGACAGAGCCTCACAGAACCTGAAGCCTGAAAGGATGCACTTGAAAGCGAACCGATCAGCAGGCAGACGCTTGACGGTTGCTTTGAGTTCCAAAAGCGGGTGAGCAACCCTGGGGCGGGCAGCCGGCGCGGCGGCGGTCGTATACAGAGCCCTGTAAGTTTAATGCCCGGCCCTGGGCAAGTCAGTTGTCTGAGTTTGCTCTGACAACAACCAGGGGTACGGGGATCAAATGGCGTTTTTTCGATCTGTTGAGCCATTGAGAGCCTTGATAGCTGCTTTACACAAGACTTGCTAGTGCCTCGCCGATTAGCTTGGGTGGAGCGTCCTGACCCGGAGTACTGCCCATGTCTGATCGTTATCCTGTTTCCCGTTTTCCGATTCCCGAGATTTCCACCCTTCCGGACGATTTGCGGACCCGCATCGAGACCCTGGAAGAGAAAATGGGGTTTGTTCCCAATGTGTTTCTGGGCCACGCTCATCGCCCCAACCAGCTGCGGGCCTTTCTGGCCATGCATGATGACCTGATGGAGTCGGATGAAGGCCTCAGCCGGGCCGAGCGGGAGATGATCGTGGTGGCTACCAGCAGCGCCAATGAGTGCCTGTATTGCATGGTGTCCCACGGCGCTTTTCTGCGCATCCGCTCGAAGCAACCCTGGCTGTCGGAACAGATCGCTGCCAACTACCGTGAGGCGGAGATCAGTGAGCGGCAACGGGTGATGCTGGACTACGCCGTCAGGCTCGCGCAGACGCCCTGGCTGGTGGGGGACGAGGATATCCGGAAGCTTGAACAGAGCGGTTTTTCCCGGGACGAGATCTGGGACATCGGTGCCATTACCGCGCTGTTTGCCATGTCCAATCGTCTTGCCGCCCATACCGCCATGCGGCCCAATGCCGAGTTCTATGGTATGGCCCGCTGAGGTTCCGGACGCTGGCCGGGTATTCTGCCTGCAAACAAAAATGACGTTCGTAAGGAGAGAACAATGAAAACAATAAATCTCAGCAAACTGCCAGTGATACCCCTGTTGGCTTCTGTTTTATGGCTGTCACCCGCCTCCGAGGCCAGAGAACTGAATTACGCCCTGGGCACGCCGTCCGGCACGCCCGCTCACGAGGCTCTGGAATTCTACTCCGGGCAGGTGGCTGAACTTTCGGGCGGGGAGTTGACCGTGAAAGTGTTTCCGCTGTCCCTGCTGAGCTTTGCGGAGATGTCATCCGGTATTCGCGATGGTTTGGCTGATGCGGGTCTGATCCTGACGCCCTATCATCCCGGCGAGTTCCCGCCAATCAACATGCTGGCAGAATCCTCCATGTTGCTGACCCTGGAGAAAGATCTTGAGAAGGGCAAAGAGGGTGTTGCTTTTGGCGCGGCCCTGTCCGAGTTCATGATGTTTCATTGTCCGGACTGTATAGACCGGTTTTCGCAGCAGAATCAGGTGTACCTGGGGCATTCGGCCGGCTCGGCCTACGGTCTGATGTGCAGTGAGCCGGTTACCAGTATGGACGAGCTCGAAGGGAAACGGATCCGGGTCGGCGCCGGTAACTTTTCGCGCTGGGCGGAGGCAATGGGTGCCTCGCCGGTGACCATGTCCGCCAACGAGATGCGGGAAGCGATCTCCCAGGGCATTGTCGATTGCATCGCGCTCTCCAGTCCGGAGATTCAGAACTATGGTCTGGCTGAGCTGGTGACCGATCTGACCATGGAGGTGCCCGGTGGCGTCTTCCCCTTTGCATCCTTCCAGACGAACCAGGATCTTTGGCAGTCGCTCTCCGATGATGAGCGGGAAATACTGATCAAGGGTGCTGCGCAGGGGAATGCGGCCATCTCATGGATCTACGTGGAAACTGCGCAAGAGAGTCTCGACCTGGTCCGGGAGCAGGGCGCGGAATTTCATGACGCGGAGGATTCCCTGGTCAGCGCTACCCGCGACTTCATCCGTCAGGATATGGAAACTCTGGCAAGCCAGTATGAGGATCGTCATGACGTTGAAAACGCCGAGGCGATGCTGGACGAGTTCCGACCCATCCTCAAAACCTGGGTTGAGCGGGTCAATCAGGTGGAAAGCCGGGAAGAGTTGGCCGAACTATACTGGGAGCATATTTTCTCCAAGCTTGATCCCTCGACTCATGGCCTTTGAGAGGCCTGAACGACCCATACTGATCCCGAAGGTAAGGTAATGTTGTTTTCCGAATCAGATCGTGCCAACGAACTGCTCGCCCGGTTACGGACATTCATGGCCGAGGAAGTCTTGCCCGTTGAACACCGCTACCGGGAACAGGCCAGCGGCGAGAACCGCTACCGCACACCGGCGGTTGTCCGGGAACTCAAGGCAAAGGCGAAGGCCGCGGGCCTGTGGAACCTGTTTCTGCCCGGAGACCATGGCGCCGGGCTGACCAATCTGGAGTACGCCCCCCTGGCAGAGGAAATGGGCCGGGTGCTGTGGGCTTCGGAAGTGTTCAACTGCTCGGCCCCGGATACCGGCAATATGGAGATCCTGTCCATGTTCGGTACGCCGGAACAGAAGCAACAATGGCTTGAGCCGCTGCTGGCCGGGGAGATCCGTTCCGCCTTCTCCATGACGGAGCCGGCGGTGGCCTCCAGCGATGCCACCAATATCCAGTGCGAGATCCGTCGTGACGGTGATGAGTATGTCATCAACGGCCGCAAGTGGTTTACCTCCGGTGCCATGAACGAGGCCTGCAAGCTGTTGATCGTCATGGGCAAGACCGACCCGGACAATGCCGACCGGCACCGTCAGCAGTCCATGATTCTGGTACCCAGGGACACCCCGGGGGTGCGCATTATCCGGGATATGACGGTGTTCGGGTACGATGAAGCCCCTGTGGGCCACCCGGAGATTGCCTATGAGGATGTGCGTGTGCCCGCTACCAACATACTGCTTGGCGAAGGCCGGGGTTTCGAGATTGCCCAGGGGCGCCTAGGGCCGGGGCGTATCCACCACTGCCTGCGGC
>JBMCIH010000190.1:0-5243 GCA_048617055.1 Marinobacter sp.
TCCCAGCTCGATCTTGAAGAAGCCTTCAATCGCCGGAGTGATCATGTGAGAGTGAATGATGCCAAGGGTGGAACCATTGTCACGGTGCACGAAGTCAGAAGAGCCATCGTCAACATTGTCCCATACGCCAGCGTACTGGATGTTACCGTAGATAGTAGGCAGGTTGCTGTCCTGCGCCAGCGCGGAGCCGGAGAAGGTAGCAGCGGCGATCGCAGAAGCGATAAGTGTCTTTTTCATTTTGCATCTTCCTTTTGAGTTAACTCAGGTTTTTTAGCGACGGGCCTGACCCGCCTGTCAGTCTCAGTACACCCGGCCTTACGCCACCAGGGCGGCGAATCCGGGGCGATGACGTCAGGCTTCTTATTATGGAGCCCTTCACAGTCAATCACTTACAAGACCTTCTTAAAGTCTTGTCTGGTAAACCCGTTTTAATACACAAACCGGGTTTTTGCAAATTTTTAATCCGGTTTTTTTTGCTGGTTGCGGATCTCTGCCAGCGCCCGGTATGAAGCCAGGCTCACCCTGAAGAACAAAATCAGGGCCAGAACGATGCTTAAACTTAAAAATCAGCAACTTGTATTATTGCCTCATGGGACCAGCCCGCTACACCCGGGGCTGCACGCACCACAACCGGGCGCCCCGGACCACCCCATGGGGCGTGCGCACTGTCATGGGGCGACCCGCAAAGTGGAAAAACTGTAACCGCACAACCCGTAAATGACAACATCGCTCAAACATTCAACAGGAATGTCACCGGTCCATCATTGACCAGGGTCACTTTCATGTCCGCCCCGAAGCGGCCCCGCGCCACCCGGTCATGACCCAGCGCTTCTTCTGCCCGGCGGGAAAATTCAGCCACCAGCTCCCGTGCCATGTCAGGGGCAGCGGCGTCCGAGAACCCCGGACGAGTGCCGGAGCCGGTATCCGCGGCAAGGGTAAACTGGGGAACAATCAGAAGGGCGCCACCGCAGTCCTGCAGACTCCGGTTCATCCGGCCCTGGTGATCGGGAAAGACCCGATAGCGGATAATCTTGCGAAGCAGTGCGCCTGCCTCGGCGACGCCGTCCTTGCGCTCAACCCCGAGCAGCAACAGCAGACCCGGGCCAATGCCGGCGATCTGCTCACCCTGCACTGATACGCTGGCCTCGCTCACCCGCTGGATCAATCCCTTCATGACATCCTTGCAAGAGTTGGTTCGAAAACGAGCGGGATTCTATCGATGGACTACCGCCAACGCAAGTGAGGACATCAAGGGGCACTGGTTCAGCCACAGCTTAAGGACAGGCCCGGGATTTCAGGCCAGCCGGGGCGCGGCCTGCCGGGCAACGGTTTCAACGGCTCGCATCAGCGCATCGATGATGGGGGGCTCGGACGCTGAATGGCCCGCATCGCGGATGACCCGGAGTTCCGCCTCAGGCCAGGCCTCGCTCAGGGCAAAGGCGTTGTCCAGGGGGCACACCATGTCATAGCGGCCATGGACGATCACAGCGGGAATATCCGCCAGCCGGTGGGCATTGGCCAGGATCTGGCCCGGCTCGAGAAACACCTGGTTCATGAAGTAGTGGCACTCGATACGGGCCAGCGCAATGGCGGTGTGCGGGTGGGCAAAGTGCTCCACCACCCGGGGGTTGGGGTGAAGGGTGGCACAGCGCCCCTCCCATACCGACCAGGCTTTGGCGGCCTGGATCTGCTCCAGCTCGTTGTCGCTGGTCAGCCGGCGGTAATAGGCGGCCAGCATATCGTCCCGCTCGCTTTCCGGAATGGGCGCCAGGTAATCCCGCCAGTAATCCGGAAACACCCGCCCGGCGCCATACTGGTAAAACCAGTGGATATCCTCCGGCCGGCACAGGAATATTCCCCTGAGCACCAGCCCCAGCACCCGGTCCGGGTGGGTCTGGGCATAGACCAGGCTCAGGGTGGACCCCCAACTGCCCCCGAACAGCAGCCAGCGGTCGATGCCGAGGAAAGCCCGCACCCGCTCCAGGTCTTCCACCAGCGCCTGGGTGTTGTTGCCCTCCAGCTCCGCCAGCGGCCTGGAACGCCCGGCACCACGCTGGTCCAGCAGGATAATGCGAAACCGCTCGGCGTCGAAGAAACGGCGGCACCAGTCCTCACAGCCACCGCCAGGGCCGCCGTGGACCACAATCACGGGAATGCCATCCGGATTGCCGCACTCCTCCAGATAGAGTTCATGGGGCGGCTCCACCGCCAGGCGGTGACGGGCGTAGGGTTCGATTTCGGGGTAGAGGGTCAGCATGTCGGACTCCGGTCAGGCAATAACGGAAGTCTAGCCGACAAAGAGCGGGTTAATACAGGATGCGGGTTGTTGGTGTGGCCGTGGGAAAGACAAAGACCTTTCGGGCCACGAAATCCACGAAATCCATGAAAAGAAACTAAAGAAAGCGTTTTTGCCACGGAATCCACGGAAGAACACGGAAGAAAAAAGCAAACTACCTTCTTTATTGGCTGTTTTTCGCTCTTTCTTTCCGTGTTCTTCCGTGGATTCCGTGGCCAACCCGGTATTTTTTCGTCTTTTCAAGTTGGGGCCAGCCCCCCTTCCTCGCGGAAAAGTGGGTCAGGCCCCGTAGGCCGCTTTACTTCTTACCGGCGCGCTTGCGCTCGTTTTCGGTCAGCAGCTTCTTGCGCAGGCGGATCGACCTGGGTGTGACTTCCACCAGTTCGTCCTCGTCGATGAACTCCAGTGCCTGCTCCAGGGTGAACTTGATGGGCGGTACCAGACCGATCACCTCGTCCTTGCCGGAGGCACGCATGTTGTCGAGCTTCTTGGCCTTGGTGGGGTTGACCACGATGTCGTTGTCGCGGCTGTGGATACCACACAGCTGGCCTTCGTAGATCTCGTCACCCGGCGACAGGAACAGCTTGCCACGGCTCTGCAGGGTTTCCAGCGAATAGGTCATCGCCGTGCCCTTGGCCATGGAAATCAGCACGCCGTTCTGGCGGCCACCCATGGTGCCTTCCTTGATCGGACCGTAATGACTGAACGTGGAGGTCAGGATACCGGTGCCAGACGTCATGGTCAGGAAGGCGTTGCGGAAGCCGATCAGGCCCCGGGCGGGAATGGTGTACTCCAGGCGGATGCGGCCCTTGCCGTCGGGGATCATGTTGGTCAGATCCCCCTTGCGCAGACCCAGCTGCTCCATCACCGGGCCCTGATGCTGCTCCTCGATGTCGACGATCACATTCTCGTAGGGCTCCTGCTTGACGCCGTCGATCTCGCGGATCACCACTTCCGGCCGGCCCACGGCCAGCTCGAAGTTCTCCCGGCGCATGTTCTCGATCAGCACCGACAGATGCAGCTCGCCCCGGCCGGAAACCTTGAACTTGTCGGCGGACTCGCCCTCTTCCACCCGCAGGGCCACGTTGTGCAGCAGCTCCTTCTCAAGGCGTTCCTTGATATTACGGCTGGTGACGTACTTGCCTTCCTTGCCGGCGAACGGCGAGTCGTTGACCTGGAAGGTCATGGACACGGTGGGTTCGTCGACGGTCAGCGGCGGCAGGGCTTCAACCGCACTGGGATCACACAGGGTGTCGGAAATGAACAGCTGGTCCAGACCACTCACGCACACGATGTCACCGGCCTGGGCATGTTCCACCTCAACCCGCTGCAGCCCGGAATGGCCCATGATCTTGAGAATACGGCCATTGCGCTTCTTGCCATCGGCGCCAACAGCCACCACCGGGGTATTGGTCTTTACCTGGCCCCGCATGATCCGGCCAATGCCGATCACACCCAGGAAGCTGTTGTAGTCCAGCTGGGAGATCTGCATCTGGAAGGTGCCTTCCGGGTCCACATCGGGCGCCGGCACATGGTCGACAATCGCCTGGAACACGGCGTCCATATTGTCGTCCAGGTTCTCATGCTCCATGCCGGCAATGCCGTTCAGGGCACTGGCGAACACAATCGGAAAGTCCAGCTGCTCGTCGGTGGCGCCCAGGTTGTCGAACAGGTCGAAGACCTGGTCCACCACCCAGTCCGGGCGGGCGCCGGGACGGTCGATCTTGTTGACCACAACAATGGGGCGCAGGCCGGCGGCAAACGCCTTCTGGGTAACAAAGCGGGTCTGCGGCATGGGGCCGTCGATGGAGTCCACCACCAGCAGCACACTGTCCACCATGCTCATCACCCGCTCCACTTCGCCACCAAAATCGGCGTGGCCGGGGGTGTCCACGATGTTGATGTTATAGTCATTCCATTTCAGGGCCGTGTTCTTGGCCAGAATGGTAATACCCCGTTCCTTCTCCTGGTCATTGGAGTCCATGACCCGCTCGCTTTCCAGCTCCTTGCGGTCCAGGGTGCCGGACTGGCGCAGCAACTGGTCTACCAGGGTGGTTTTGCCGTGGTCAACGTGGGCAATAATGGCAACATTTCTAAGCTTATCTATCACAACAGGTTCCTGAGGCATGTCGGGCGACCTGAGAGGGGATACCAGGGCCCGTCACCGGTACCCACATGCCGTCTCAAATCCGAAAAATGAATGCTTGGGGCCTTCGCACGCCAGAAGCTGTCCAGGCGTTGCAGAGTGTCCCGGAGCCGGGCACACTGGCCGGCACCTCCACCGGAACGGGTCCGGGGACAATGAAGCGCGCGAAGTATATAGCAAAGTGCATGTCGTTAATATGAAGAAAAACGCTTATGCTGTTTCAGTGCAAAAGCCCCGCGCGTGCACTATAACTGAACATTGACCCCTGAAAGCGCACGCTTTTGGTGCACACGGGGCATTCAGATGGCGCATATTGCCCCAGGGTGGCGCGCGCCACTTCCCCGGAAACGCCGTGGTTGCGCCCTTCTGGCGCGTCAGCATAAAACTGGCAAGTACCTTGCATTCTCTCAGGCAGCCGAATGTCAGGGCGGTACTGGCCAAACCAGCGGCCAGATTGCCACAGCAACTGATCGGACCTCAGCGCCGCTGAACGATCCGGCACAACGAACACCGAAAATCACCCGCAGCACGGGTTAACTTACGGAGTAAGCACAATGTCCAAGACGATTGATCTGATCAAAGAACACGAAGTCAAATGGATCGACCTGCGATTCACTGACAGCCGCGGTAAAGAGCAGCACGTGACCCTGCCGGCCACCGAGGTGGACGACGACTTTTTCACCGATGGCAAGATGTTCGATGGCTCTTCAATTTCCGGCTGGAAAGGCATCAACGAATCCGACATGATCCTGATGCCGGACGACGAAACCTCCGTACTGGACCCGTTCACCGAGGAAACCA
>JBMCIH010000191.1:0-5239 GCA_048617055.1 Marinobacter sp.
CATGGCGGACAATCAGCTTACGTGCGACTATTTGTGAACTGTCGCACAATCACTGTGTTAAATACGTCACAAAATGATGGGAGTTGCGGTGTGTAAAAGAAACGGACAGTAAGCGGGACGGTACCGGAAACAAACCCTCAGGCGGCAAGAGAGACAATATGGCAGTGAACGAAGCGGCCCGGAAAGCACAACTGCTGGATCTGCTCGGTGAAACCAGGGATCGTACCCTGGCGCTGGTGGATACCCTGGGCGAAGACCAGCTACAGGTGCCCTGGCACCCGGGAGTGAACCCGCCCCTGTGGGAAATGGGGCATGCCGCTTTTTTCTATGAAGTGTTTGTGCTCAACCTGCTCGACGGCACTCCCAGCTATGACTCTTCCATGGATGACCTGTGGGACTCTTTCCACATCGACCACCGGGACCGGTGGAACCGGGACTTTTTTCCAGGCCGGGAGAAAACCCGGGAGTACATGCTTACGATTTACGATCGCATCGCCCGTCGAATCCACGAACGTCCTCTGGACGAGCAGGCGCTGTACCTCTACCGCTACGCCATCTATCACCAGCACATGCATATCGAGTCCATGACCTGGTGCCGGCAGACGGCGGGTTATCCGGCGCCACCAGGGGTTGCGGCACCGAATACTCTGGCCAGCCAGGGGCAGGAGGACAAACCGGGAGATGCCCACATCCCGCCTGGTACCTGGGTTGTCGGTATGCCGGGAGAGTCGGACGACTATGCCCGGGATGACTTTGCCTTTGACGGCGAAAAGCCCCGCCATACGGTGACCCTGGATGCGTTCAGTATTGCCCGGACACCGGTGAGCAATGGGGAGTTTCTGGCCTTTGTGGAGGACGGCGGCTACCGGCGCCCCGAACTCTGGTCCTTTGGCGGGCGCAAGTGGCTGCAGACCGAGACGGATGTGGCTCTGGTCCATGGTGAACATGAGCCGGTCATGAGAACGCCAAAGCACCCGCTTTATTGGCGTCTGCACAATGGCCAGTGGCAGCAGCGCCTGTTCGACCGCTGGCGACCGCTGGATCCGGATGCGCCCGTGATCCACGTCTCCTACTGGGAGGCGGAGGCCTGGTGCAACTGGGCCGGGCGACGGCTGCCCAAGGAAGCGGAATGGGAAGTGGCGGCCCTGGGCAACCGGCCCGGCGAGCCTTTCCGCCGTTTTCCCTGGGGCAACCAGGCCCCCACCCCGGAGCGGGCGGACCTGGACGCCACCGCCATGGCCCGTCAGTCTGTCAGCGCCCTGCCGGCGGGTGAAAGCCCCTTCGGCTGCCGCCAGATGGTGGGCTCCGCCTGGGAGTGGACCAGCGACCAGTTCCTGCCCTACGACGGTTTCAGGGTGGACATGTACCCGTTCATGTCCACGCTCCAGTTCGGTGACCACAAGGTGACCCGGGGCGGCGGCTGCGCCACATCATCGGCGCTGATCCGGGGCACCTACCGGCAGGCGTACCTGCCCCAGCGCAATGACGTCTATACTGGTTTTCGTACATGCGCGATCTGACAGGGCCACAGCCGGGGGTATGACCATGAACGTGTACGAAACCGATGAACTGCTGGGGCAGTATCTGGCGTTCCACTATGGCGACAGCCATTTCGGCGTCGGCAACTACCCGGCCCGCTGTGCCGGTCTCTGCCTGGAACACATGGCCGGGCGCGCCAAGACCCGCGCGCTGGACCTGGGCTGTGCGGTGGGCCGGGCCAGTTTCGAACTGGCCCGGGCCTTTGACGAGGTGGTGGCGCTGGACCTGTCGACACGCTTTATCGGGGCGGCCAATGCCCTCAAGCGGGACGGCGAGGTGGACTATTTCCTGCGGGACCAGGGTGAACTGGGCCGGCAGGCCACAGCGGACCTGGCCAGCCATCAGCTGGCCAATCGCGCGGACCGGGTCCGGTTCGAAGTGGCGGACGCCTGTAATCTGGGCCCGGAGCACAACGGCTATGACCTGGTGTTCGCCGGCAACCTGATCGACCGCCTTCGGGACCCCGGTGCCTTCCTGTCCGGCGTGCATCGGTTGCTCAATGACAAAGGCGTGCTGGTGATCAGCTCCCCCTATACCCTGCTGGAAGAGTTCACCCCCAGGGCGAACTGGATTGGCGGCTACCGTCGCACCGGCGAGGACTTTACCGTGCTGGACGGCATGAAGGAGATCCTGACGCCCCATTTCGACCTGCTGGGTGAGCCGGTGGATGTGCCCTTCGTGATCCGCGAAACCGCCCGCAAGTATCAGCACACCATTGCCGAACTGACGGCCTGGCAGAAGAAGGATTAGCCGCGGGATACGCGGAAGTAAAAGACAAAAACCCGATGGGCCACGGAATCCACTGAATCCACGGAAAAGGCAGACAACCGATTAGCCGCTCACGACACGGGCTGGCGCGAACGATAGATTTAACCTGAAAGACACCTCTTATTCGTCCGTGTCTGTCGTGGCTGCTTCCTTCTTTTTTCCGTGTTCTTCCGTGGATTCCGTGGCAAACCGGTCTTTGTCAGGCCTTGGGCATAGGTAATTCAGGCAAGCCGCTTTCCTTCACCAGCCCCTGCATCAGCAGCCGCATGCTGGCTTCCTCATCGCCCATATGGGCGTTCAGGCGGCTGAGTTCGGCCAGAGTCTCCTGGCTGCGGCGCAGCTGCAGGCTGGTTTCGAAGTACTCCCGGGCCTTGCCCCACAGCTCATTGCGCAGGCTCAGGCGGCCCAGGGCCAGCAGCAGGTCTGGATTGTTGGGCCGGTCCTGCAGCCAGCGTTCGGCAGCCAGCAGCTGCTCGTCCGGCTTGGCGCCGCAGATCCGGCCGTACAGGTGAATCAGCTCGTCACTCCAGTGATTGCGCAGCACCTTGCGCAGCAGGGTCTCGGCCTGG
This sequence comes from Marinobacter sp., assembly GCA_048617055.1. Lineage (GTDB taxonomy): Bacteria > Pseudomonadota > Gammaproteobacteria > Pseudomonadales > Oleiphilaceae > Marinobacter. The sequence continues at coordinate 2,877 of JBMCIH010000191.1, forward strand.
GCCTCCTCGCCGGCGGCGGCCAGCAGTTCCGTGTAGACCCGGATGGTGTGCTCGTCCCGGCGCATGGAGCCCGGCAGTTCGTCCCAGAGCCGGGTCAGCGGGCTGAGGTCCTGGTTGCCCTGACGCCGGCATTCCTCCGCCGCACGGTGGAGCAGCTTGTGCCATACCGTGCGTTCCAGGCGGTCCAGCTCCGCCGGGTCCCCCAGCTGTCGCTTGCGCAGCTCCGGCAACAGCTTCGACAGCTCCCGCCAGTCCTCCAGGCGCAGGTAGGTGTTCTTCAGCAGCTTGAGCACGAACGGGTGGTGGGGCGCCTGTTTGCGCAGCCGCACCAGGGTGGCCAGGGCCTGCTCCAGGCGGTTGGCGTTGAGCTGCAGCTGTGCCTGGGTGATGCCCACCGCCAGGTCGGAACCGGGGGTGCTTTCGTAGGCCTTGCGCAGCAGCTCGTCGACCGCGTCGTGGTCGCCGGACTCCGACGCCGCCTGGGCCGCCGCCAGGTAGTTGATCAGGGGGGTGTCGGCCTGGTCGGCGGAGGCCTCGAGTTTCTTGCGGGCGTGGGGCCAGTTGCCTTCCGCCAGCGCCAGCAGCCCTTCGGTGGTACGGCGCCGGGCCCGGCGCTGCTGGCTTCTGGCCAGCCAGCGGGTGACCGCACCGGTGCCGCGGGTCAGCCGGCGGGCGGTCGCAATCAGTGCCATCAACAGCCCGGTGACCAGCACCAGCAGCACCACGCCGACCCAGAAGTTGGTTTCGATCAGGTAGTTGCCCAGGCTGATACGGATGTAACCCAGGTCATACTGCAGCCCCAGGCTCAGCCCGAGCCCAAGCAGCAGCGCGACGACCAGAATGACCACCAGCCGCATCATGATTCGCCATCCTCGCCGTTCTGCTCGCTGTCATTGCCTTCGTCTTCACCGTCCATCTGTGCCTCGGTATTGGCGTGGCGGCCGGCAATCCGGCCCTTGAGAAGACGCAGTGACCGGCTGATGTCCGGCAGGTCCGGGCTGATATCCCGGTCCCGGAGCTCAGTGAGGGTCTCACTGAGGGCCGTCACCTGGTTATTGCTGTCGTCGTACCAGGTGTCGAGGGACTCGATGGCTTTTTCCAGGGCCTGCTGGTAGAGGGCCTCATGCCCCCGCAGCACCGCCAGTTCCGCCTGCTCCAGCATCAGCTGCAGGTTGAGCCGGGCCCAGGCGCTCTGGTCCGGTGACAACAGCGGCTTGACCGGCTGGTCCAGGCGGCGGATGGAGATCACCTCCTGCAGGCTGGCCCGGGCCTGTTGCCAGGCGTCTGCAACCGCGCCCTGGTCATCACCGTTATCCGCACCCCCGTCGTCCTCCTGGCTGGTAAAGCCCGGGGCGCGCTCTTCAATGAGGGCGCGGTCGGTGAGTCCGGCGACCGTTTCCCGGGCCGCTTCCAGCTGCAGGTAGAGCCCGGTGCGGTCGACATCGCTGACGCCGCGCAGGGCCATGATTTCCCGGGCCAGCTGCTCCCGTACCGGGTAGACCCCGACATCGTCGGTTTCCTGGAGCACCTCGTCGGCGGAATTCAGTGCCGCCAGGGCTCCACGGATGTCCTTTTCAATCAGCAGGCGCTGGTTGGCGATGCGCAGCAGGTACTCGGCCTCCGCCAACAGCCAGTCGGTACGGGTGCGGTTGCCGGCATCCAGCAGTTCGCTGGCATTGTGGTCGATCTGGCGCTGTTGCTCACTCAGGCGCTGCTGTTGCTCCCGCAGGGCCGTTTCCAGCGACCGCAGGCGCTCGGACTGGTCGTTATTGCCCTGGTCCAGGCGCTGGTCCAGCCGGTCATTTGACTCGCTGAGGCGGTCCAGGGATTGCTCGATCGCCTGCTGGTTCTGCCATTGCTGCCAGCTCCACAGGCCCAGCGCCACCAGCCCGGCAAGCAGAACGACGACGGCGATCCACAGGGGCCAGGTGCGGGCCTGGCGGGTTTGCGAGGCGGAAGCTACGGTAGCGGGAAGCTTGTTGGATTCGGTCACGGGCATCCTTACTGACTGTCAGGGCGTTCCGGGTGGCCGTTAGGGTCGGCCTGAGCACGAGGATAGCAGCGAATCACCCGGTTCACGATGTCATCGTCCGCCATGCCGCTGGCACAGACCACCCGGGTAAAGCCTGCCTCCCGGGCCTGTTGCGCCACCCGCTCCACCGGGACCAGCAACAGGCTGTGATGGCAATTATGGCCGCTATTCTCACTCAGTGCGATGAAATTGTTCAATGTTTCCCCGGACAGGGCGATGACCACGTCGGGCCGGAACCGGTCCAGACAGTGCTGCAGCGTTGCCTGCGAAGGGGCCGGCTTGCGGCGGCGGTACAGGGGCAGCACGGTGACCCGGGCGCCCCGCTGGGCCA
>JBMCIH010000192.1:0-5227 GCA_048617055.1 Marinobacter sp.
ACCAGTACCTGATTTCCCACCTCGGCTACGACAGCCTGCTGGATACCCTGGTGGCGGAAGTCTGGCGGCTGCTGGAGCAGGGACCGGTGCAGGTGGGCAGCATCTGCGACATGATCGGCCAGATCGCCAAATGTCTGTACGACCCGGACCTGCAAACCGGGGGCACCGCCGATGCCAGACGGCTGGTGCGGGCCCTGTTTGCCCCCACCTCAGGCAGCAGGGAAGATCCGGGGCTGGAAATCTACAGTCTGCGTCTCGCCGAAATGGACGACGTGGAACTCTCCAGTGAGGCCAGCCAGTTTGCCCAGCGCATGCACGACACCGGCCTGGCGTCACCTTACCATGTGGTTTTTCTGCGCTTCCTGCGCCGCAATCGTCAGGATGAGCTGATCCCCGGCGCCCTGGGGCTGACCATGACCGGCCTGGATGATTTCTACTGTTATAACGACCTGGTCCTTGCCCTGATGGACGAAGCCATCTTTCCGGAAACCTGCCAGTCCGTGTTCGGCCTCACCATGATGCTGGAGCGGGGCTCGCTGTTCACTCCGCCGGTGGCCCAGGCCCTGTGGCGCCAGATCACCCTCAAGCTGTCACCACAAACGGAACAGGTGCTGGCCGAGGCCTTTGGCGACGCCGTGCCACCGCGGGTGTACCTGCTGGCTGGCGTCCTCAACCTGCTGGGACAGCCCCTTGGGGTGGGCCAGGGCAACAATCCCAGCTGCCAGTCCGCCATCGGGCTGTCCATGTGGGCCGCCAATGAAGCGGACTACCTGCTGCAGGTACTGACCTGGGCCGCCCGTGACGACGAAGTGCTGAGCCGGTTTGAGGGCTGGCAGGTGTCTTCGAAGAACCTGGAACCGGGCCTGGTGAAGGAAAGGCCCGTAAACGTTGACCCGGTATCACTGATTCTGATTCCGCATCTGGACCGCATCTACGGCGAAATGTGGCGTCGCTGTGAGAACCGCGACGACGACGCCCACCTGTGGATCAACCCCGAGTTCTACGGCTGGTGGGTTAACCATGGGTTCCGTGTGGTTGCAGACGTACAGACCGGGGAACTGAAAGACTACGAAGGCTTTATCCGTCACTTCTACGCCAGCTACCACCCCTTCTACAACGGCAACATGCCGCTTATTCACCCCCAGCCCGCCGGTATAGCCGTCACCGACAGCGCAGCCCGCTTTGTCGGGCGCCACGCCATTACCATCCTGCGGGTGGCCCTCAGCCCCGCCAACGAGATGCGGGTGTACTTCTTCAATCCCAACAACGACAGCGGCCAGGACTGGGGCCAGGGCATTACCTGTACCACCCGGGGCCAGGGGGAGTTCCGGGGCGAAGCCTCGCTGCCCATCGCGAAATTCGCCTCCCGCCTGTATGCCTTCCACTACGACCCTCTGGAGCTTGGCGACCTGAGCGACGTGCCGGAGGCGGAGGTGGCCCGGGTAATGGAGCTGGGCTATGGCAGCTGGGCCGCTGGGGACCCTAGCCCCGAAGCTGGCTGACACCGTAGGTAACCACAATCCAGGCCAGCACAAGAACGGGCAGGTAGCGACCCACCAGGTAGATGCGCCATTCCCACCAGCGGTTACCCGTGCCCAGCACGGTCCGGATGCGCTGTGGCGGTATGAACCAGCACAGCAGGGCGGCTCCGGTAATGCCGGAAAAGATGATCACATCGCCCCCGGCCACCCGGTCCACCGCGTCCAGCACCGGCTCGCCGGCAATCCGCCAGTCCAGCGGCGTGAAACTCAGGGCCGACGCCGAGCCGAGAACCAGCATGATGACCGATACCAGTGCCACGGCGGCGATGTTGGAAAAACGAAACTCCTCGGCCACCGCCGCTATCATCACTTTCAGCCCCGCCAGTGAGGAAGTAAAAGCGGCGGCGAAGAACAGACCGAAAAACAGCACCGCCAGCCATCCGCCACCGGCCATGTCGGTAAAGACCCTGGGCAGGGTCTCAAAGGCCAGCGCGGACCCCTGCCCGGGTTCCATGCCGTAACTGAACACGAACGGAAAGATCATCCAGCCCGCCAGCAGGGCAACACTGGTTTCCACCCCCGCCACCGTGAGGCAGGCTCTCGGCACATGGGTCTTGCGGGGGATAAAGCTGCCGTAGGTCACCAGGTAGCCCTGTCCGATCGCCAGCGTATAGAAAGCCTGACCGAAGGCGAAGCCCCACAGGCTGCCATCAAGCAGCTGGGACCACTCCACCCGGAAGAAAAAGTCCCTGGCCTCGCCCCAGCCCGCCGTCTGGGAAGCCCGGTACACCAGGAAGATAATGACCACCAGCAGGAGCGGCAGCAGCAGTTTGGACAGCTTCTCTATGGCCTGAACGTCCCTGGCCAGTACCAGTGCCGCCAGCACGGTGACCAGTATGAAGTACCACAAGGAGTTGAAGCCGGAACTGAACTCGTCAAAAACCCGGACCTCGCCCCGCACCGAATCCACCGCATAGCCCAGGGTCCAGCCGGTAATGACCAGGTAATAGCTGGTGATGGCCATGGTGACGAGCACCACGAACCAGCCATAGGCGGCGCCAAGGCGGCTTGCCTGACGGTAGGTGCCCACCGTACTGCCCTTGGACAGGCGGCCCGCCGCCACTTCCAGGATCATGATGGGCATGACCACCACGACAAGTGAAACCAGATAGGCCACCACAAAAGCACCGCCCCCGTTTTCACCCATGATGTAGGGGAACCGCCAAAGGTTGCCAAGGCCCACGGCGGCCGCAGCCATGGAGGCAATGAACGCGGGTTCGGAACTCCACTGTTTACGGGACTCGTCGATAAACTCATGCTGGCGGGACATCCGGCTCCCTCACGCTTGTTCATTTATGGGTCAACAGAAGTTGCACAATCGCTGCGCGCGGACCATGATCAGGTGACAAAAACAAGAGCAACCTATTCACCGAGCTGACCCGGGATGACCACTGAATTCCGATCAAATGGCGCCACAACACCCCACCGGGGCCTGTTCTATGGCTGGTATGTGGTGGCCGCCGCGTTTGCAGTGACGTTTGTCGGCTTCGGCGCCGCTTACAGCTTCAGTGCCTTTGTGGATGCATTACAGCACGAATTCAATGCGTCGCGGGGCGCGGTGTCACTGGTATTTTCCCTGGCGGGTTTCCTGTACTTCGGGCTGGGGGTGATTACCGGGCCGCTGGCGGACCGGTTCGGGGCCCGTCCCATGGCCATCGCAGGCATGATCTGCGTTTCCCTGGGGCTGGTCCTGGCCGGCCTGGCGGACAGCCTGGTGCAAGTGTACCTGGCCTATGGTCTGGGCGTGGGGATCGGTGTCGGCTGTTCCTATGTGCCCTCGGTAGCCACCGTGCAGCGGTGGTTTGTGCGGCGGCGCGGATTTGCCTCGGGGCTGGCGGTCAGCGGTATCGGCTTCGGCACCCTGCTGATGCCGCTGCTGGCGGCGCTGCTGATCGGCACCCTGGGCTGGCGCAGCGCCTATATCTCGCTGGGTCTATTATCCGCGGTGCTGGGTATCAGTATGGCCCTTCTGATCGTAAACCATCCCCGCAGCAAAGGTCTGGCGCCGGATGGCGGGCCAGCATTGCCCGAGGCGCCCGGTACGCCGGAGGGCACGCCACTGCGGGCGGCGATCCGCTCGCGCCCGTTCCTCACCCTGTACTTTGCGGGGCTGATCGCCTCCTTCGGGCTGTTTGTGCCGTTTGTGCACCTGGTGCCCTATGCCACGGATCAGGGCATGAGTGCCGGGGAGGGGGCCTTTCTGCTGGGTATGGTGGGCATCGGCAGTACGGTGGGGCGTTTCCTGCTGGGCAATATTGCCGACCGGATCGGCCGCCAGCTGGCGCTGGTGCTTGCGTTTGCCGGCATGGCCCTGACGCTGGTGGTCTGGGCCCTGTCCACAACGCTGGTGCCGCTGGCCATCTTCGGCCTGACCTTCGGCACCTTCTACGGTGGCTTCGTGGCACTGATGCCGGCGCTGGTGATGGACTACTTCGGTGGCCGGCATATCAGCAGCATTATCGGCGTACTGTACACCAGTGTTGCCCTGGGCACGCTGATCGGCCCCACCGCGGCGGGTTACGCCTACGACCTGACGCAGAATTACACGCTGGCGATTGCCGGCAGTATTGCCGTCAACCTGGCGGCTGCCCTGGCGGTGGCAAGCCTGGGACGTTCCCCGGGAAATGGCTGAAACGGCCCGGAACCAGGCTTGTTCCGGGCCCATTGGCGGTCAGCCTTCCTTTTCGGCGTCCAGCTTGTCCTGGGTGCGCAGTTCGAAGTCACTGGCGTCGTGGCGCTCCGGCAGCTGGCCGGCGGGGTCGCCCCAGACACGGTTGACCATCTGGCCCCGTCTGACCGCCGGGCGAGCCTGCAGCTGCTTGCTCCAGCGCGCCACATTGGTGTAGCTGTGGGCCTCGATGAACTCCTGGGCGTCATAGATGGTGCCCGTCACCAGCTGACCATACCAGGGCCATATCGCCATGTCGGCAATGGTGTATTCGCTGCCGGCGATGTATTCGTTTTTCGCCAGCTGCCGGTCCAGCACATCCAGCTGGCGTTTAACCTCCATGGTGTAGCGGTCGATGGGGTACTGGTACTTCTCGGGCGCATAGGCGTAGAAGTGGCCGAAACCGCCCCCCAGTATAGGTGCGCTGCCCATCTGCCAGAACAGCCAGTTAAGGGTCTCGGTGCGACCGGCAACGTCCGTGGGCAGGAAGGCTCCGAACTTCTCCGCCAGGTACAGCAGGATGGAGCCGGACTCGAACAGGCGCAGCGAGGGCTCCACACTGTGGTCCATCATGGCCGGGATCTTGGAATTCGGGTTCACCTCCACAAAGCCGCTGGAAAACTGCTCCCCTTCCATAATGCGGACCAGCCAGGCGTCATACTCGGCGCCGTCAAAGCCCTTCTCCAGAAGCTCCTCCAGCATGATGGTCACTTTCACGCCGTTGGGCGTGGCAAGGGAGTAAAGCTGCAGCGGATGCTTGCCCACCGGCAACGCCTTGTCATGGGTGGGGCCGGCGATCGGGCGATTGATGCTGGTGAACTTACCACCGCCTTGCTGTTCCCATTTCCAGACTTTCGGGGGGGTATAGGTATTATCGGTCATGGTAGTACTCTCGCGTTGGGGTAAGTGAAGGGCAACGGAAACGAGAAACTGCTTCTGGCAATACGCTGTTCAATACGGGTGCAAACCCGATGTGGTTTGCGTCACATCTTGCCACCGGAACCCTGCCGACGCCAAC
>JBMCIH010000193.1:0-5222 GCA_048617055.1 Marinobacter sp.
GCTATTGTAACAGTTTTACCAGTTCATCGACGGTATCCACGGTATGGTCGGCGTGCCAGAGATCAACCTCTTCCGGGTTCACAATATAACCATAGCGCACGGCAACCGTGACCATGCCTGCATTGCGTCCGGCTTCGATGTCCCGGGCGTGGTCCCCTACGTAGATGCCGCGATCCGGTGCCGCCCCCATGCGCTGGCAGGCAAGCTGGAGGCCTTCGGGATGGGGCTTGCGCTCGCTGACGTGGTCGGGGCAGATCAGCGCACTGCAGCGGCTCTGCAGAGCCAGCGCCGTCAGCAGCGGTTCGGCAAAACGCGCCGGCTTGTTGGTGACTATGCCCCAGGGCACGCGGGCACTTTCCAGCGCGTTCAGAAGGCGGTCCATGCCGGTGAACAGTCCGGCCTGCTCGCAGATGCCGGCCTCGTACAGGTCAAGAAAACGGGCGTGATGCTCCCGGTAACCTGGATCGTCCGGCTCCAGACCGAAGCCGAGGCGGATCATGGCCCGGGCGCCGTCGGACACGTGGGGGCGAATGCCGTCGGCGGGCAGGGGCGCCAGCTGCCGCTCCAGGCGCAGATGGTTCAGGCAGCGGATAAAGTCCGGGGCGGTATCAATCAGGGTGCCGTCAAGATCGAACAGTACCGCTGACGGCGGCCGTGGCAACGGACGGGGCATCAGTCGGCTCCGGACGGCCTGACGGCGTGCATCAGGTAATTGACGTCTACATCCCGGGCCAGGCGGTAGACCTTGGTCAGGGGATTGTAGGTCATGCCGCTGAGGTCCCGGATCTCCAGCCCGGCCTGACGCAGATAGGCTGACATCTCGGACGGTCGGATGAACCGGCTCCACTGGTGGGTGCCCTTTGGCAGCAGCCTCAGCAAATATTCCGCGCCAACGATAGCGAACAGGAACGACTTGGGATTCCGGTTTATGGTGGAGACGTACAGGTGGCCTCCGGGCCTGAGCAGGCGGGCACAGGCCTGGACGACCGAAGCCGGCTCCGGCACATGCTCCAGCATTTCCAGGCAGGTCACGATATCGTATTGCCCTGTGTGCTCCGGGTCAGCCGCCAGCTCCTCAACAGTGATCTGGCGGTAGTCCACCTCGACTCCCGACTCCAGACTGTGGAGCCGGGCCACATTCAGGGGGGCTTCGCCCATGTCGATGCCGGTCACCCTGGCCCCCCGCCGGGCCATACCTTCTGACAGCAGGCCGCCGCCACAACCCACGTCCACCACCCGGCGACCGGCCAGGGGGCTGCGTTCGTCGATGTAGTTCAGCCGCAGCGGGTTGATGTCGTGCAGGGGACGGAATTCACTGGTCGGGTCCCACCAGCGGCTGGCGAGGGCCTCGAACTTGGCGATTTCGTTCTGGTCTACATTGTGTCTGGTCATGGTTTCGGGCCTGCCTGATTGGAACCGGCGGTTGCTCCCGCCGGAGAGGTCACTGCTTGTCTGTGGTGGTGATCCGCTGGTGCCAGTCGTTCACCCGCAGCATAAGGTCGGGTACATCGATACGGGTAAGGCGCCCATCCTGTACCTGTGGAATGCCGGCAATCCAGCTATGGCTGACCTGGCGCCCGTGGTTGCTGTACACCAGGTGGGAGGCGGGGTCATAGACCGGCTGCAGGAACGGGTCGCTCAGGTCCACGGCGATCATGTCGGCCTGCTTGCCGGCCTTGAGGGAGCCGAGTTCATCTTCCCGGCCCAGGGCACGGGCCCCGTTGAGGGTGGCCATGGCCAGTACCTCATGGGCCGACAGGACAGAAGCGTCACCCGACACCGCCTTGGCCAGCATGGCGGCAGTGGACACCTCGCCGAACAGGTCCAGGTCGTTGTTGCTGGCGGCGCCGTCGGTGCCAATGGTCAGGTTATTGCCACCCTGGCGGAGCCGGTTCACAGGGCAGAAACCACTGGCCAGTTTAAGGTTGGACTCGGGGCAGTGAACGATATGCACCCCGCGGCGGGCCACGGTGGTCAGGTCATCTTCGTCAAGCGCGGTCATGTGCACGCACTGGGTGCTGGTGCCCAGTACGCCCAGCGAGTCCATGCGGGCAATGGGCCGCTGACCGGTCAGACGGACGGCCTCTCCCACCTCGAAGGCGGTCTCGTGAAGGTGGATCTGCAGGGCGGCACCCGTGGTTTCCTGCAGCGCCACCGCCCGCTCGAAGGTGCGGTCGGAGACGGTGTAGGGGGCATGGGGGCCGATGGCGACCCTTACCCACGGGTCTTCCTTCCACTCGTCCAGCAGTTCGGCGCCCCTGGCCAGGTACTCGTCTGGCCCGCTGCCCCACGGCGTGGGCATTTCCATCAGAGGAAAGCACACCTGGGCGCGCATGCCGGCGTCTTTTGCCACCTGGGCTGCAACTTCCGGAAAGAAGTACATGTCTGAGAAGCAGGTGGTGCCGGTACGCAGCATCTCAGCCATGGCCAGTTGGGTGCCGTCGGCAATAAAACGCTCGCTGACAAACCGGCCCTCCGCGGGCCAGATGTGCTCGTTCAGCCAGGTCATCAGCGGCAGGTCATCCGCCAGCCCGCGGAACAGGCTCATGGCCGCATGCCCGTGCATGTTGATCAGCCCCGGCAGCACCACGTGGCTGGGCAGGTCGATGACTTCCCGGGCATGATAGGCCTGGTCCGCATCCCGCTGGGGCAGAATGGCTTCAATACGGCTTCCCAGAACCAGCAGGGCGTGGTCTTCGAGCACCTGGCCAAAAGTTTCGACAGGAATTATCCAGCGGGCATTGATACGGAGGTCGGCAGCAACAATAGTGTCAGCAATCATGGACAGGCGTGCAACTCCGGCTTGGTTTGTCTGGAAGGGCAGAGTATAACGGTCGAGCCAGACAGCAGCCAGCCTGTTACGTTATCCCGAGGAGGTAGAAGTATGACCAGAAAACCCCCGCAGTCCGTCGGGCATGGGGCCAGCCCGGACACAGTGGCCATCCGCTGGCAGGGCCATGCCCTGCAGTTGCTGGACCAGCGCCGCCTGCCCTCGGAGGAACACTGGCTGACCATCGAAGGCGCGTCCGGCGTTGCCCAGGCCATCCGTGACATGGCCGTGCGGGGAGCACCCGCTATTGGTATCAGTGCTGCCTACGGCGTGGCCCTGGCCGCAAGGGGCGCGGACAGGCATGACTGGCATGCCGAGGTCGGGCGTGCCCTGAAGGAACTGGCTGAGTCCCGGCCAACCGCGGTCAACCTGTTCTGGGCCCTGGACCGGATGTCCGCCGTGCTGGGCCGCTGCCAGTCGCGGGAAGACGCTATCGCACGTCTGGCGGAGGAGGCGGTAGCCATCCATAAGGAAGACCTGGCGGCCAATATGGCCATGGCCGACCTGGCGGTGGCCGCCATGGGGCTCGACAAGCCCTGTTCGGTGCTGACCCACTGCAACACCGGTGCCCTGGCAACGGGTGGCTATGGTACGGCTCTGGGTGTGGTACGGCGACTGCATGAGGAAAAACTGCTGCGGCATGTCTATGCGGACGAGACCCGTCCCTGGCTGCAGGGCGCGCGCCTGACCGCCTGGGAACTGACCCGGGACGGTATCCCCGTGACCCTGAACGCCGACGGCGCCGCCGGGGCCATCATGGCGCGCGGTGATGTCAGATGGGTGATCGTGGGCGCGGACCGGATTACTGCCAACGGCGATGTGGCCAACAAGATCGGCACCTACAGCCTGGCGGTACTGGCACGGCACCACAAGGTGAAATTCATGGTGGTTGCCCCTTCCAGTACGGTCGACATGTCGCTGGAGTCTGGTCGTGATATTCCGATAGAAGAGCGGGATGGCATGGAAATTCGTCGGATGGGCGGCCTTGCCATCGCGCCTGACAAAGCGAAGGTATTCAACCCGGTGTTCGATGTGACGCCCGCGAGCCTGATCGACATGATCGTGACCGAGCAGGGCGTAGTGCATACCCCGGAAATGACCGGTATGCACAAGCTGCTCGGCTGACCTCAGAGGGAGCAAAGCCGGCGCTTCAGGGACGGGCCGGCTTTGCTGCGTTTAGTGCGCCTGACGCGATGCTGTCCTGGTGCCAGGGGCCTGCTACTGTTCCGCTTTGGCGGTGACGGTGTCTGAAGGCAGGATGGTGGCCATGCGACGATCCAGCTCCAGCATGTCCGCCATGATGTGTCCCCCTTCACGAACCACAAAGTCCAGCTCGTCACCCGCTCCGCCATGGGCTGCGGCCTGCTCTTCCTCGTAGGTCTCCATTTCCTGGAAACTGTCGAACGGCTCCTCGCCTTTGAGTTCACGGCGGGCATTGGCGATAGTCAGCTGCTGGCGCTCAAGTTCATCCTGATACTTGCGGCGCTCATCTTCGTTCAGGCTGACCATGCCTGTGTCCCGCTGCTTTTTAAGCAGATCAATTTCCTGCTGAAGCAGGGCAAACTCCGGGCTCTTGGCAAAGCGGTCAGCGTGACGTTCCCGAAGATCATCAATGATGCCGCTGAAATCGAAGTAACGGGCATGGGGCACAGCGTCAATCTGGTCCCAGGGCAGTGCCCGCTCAAGGGCGTCTTCGCCGATGCGGCCGGTGTCCACGCGGGACGGGATTTCAATATCCGGAATCACACCCCGGTGCTGGGTGGAGCCGCCGGACACCCGGTAGAACTTGGACTGGGTGATCTTCAGCTGGCCATGGTTCAGTGAGCGGACGGCCTGCACCGTGCCCTTGCCGAAGGTCTGGGAGCCCACCACCAGCCCCCGGCCATAGTCCTGTATGGCGCCGGCAAAGATCTCGGACGCCGAAGCACTCATGCGGTTGACGAGCACCACCATGGGGCCGTCCCAGGCCACGCTGGGATCCTCGTCAGCCAGTACCTGAACCTGGTTGTCCGCGCTGCGTACCTGGACCGTAGGGCCCTGGTCAATAAACAGACCAACCAGGTCATTGGCTTCATGCAATGCCCCGCCCCCGTTGTTGCGCAGGTCCATAACCAGGCCGTCCACATTCTGTTCATCCCGAAGCTTTTTCAGCAGCTTGCGCACGTCCCTGGTGGTGCTCTTGTAGTCGGCGTCGCCCTGCTGCATGGCCTGGAAGTCAGCGTAGAATGTCGGAATGTCGATGACCCCGATGCGGTAGGTCTTGCCGTCGCGGTCAAGCTCGATAACCTCGCTCTTGGCGCTTTGCTCTTCCAGTTTGACCTTGTCCCGCTTGATGGCGATGGTGCGGGTGTTGGATTCGTCGCTGGCGTTGGCGGGCACCACTTCCAGAGTC
>JBMCIH010000194.1:0-5218 GCA_048617055.1 Marinobacter sp.
CTTTGAGCTCCACCAGGCCGGCGTCGAGGTGCGTTGGTGCAATACCGCCGGTGAACAATGCCATAACAAGTTGCTGATGTTGCGCAGCGACCATGGCGAGGCACGCCTGCTGCTGGGCTCCGCCAACCTGACCCGACGCAATATCGACAACAACAACCTGGAAACATCGATGCTGCTGACCGGCCCGGCCCGGGCTGCCGCCATGGCCTCGGCGACCGTGCTGTTCGAACGTCTCTGGCACAATGGCCCCGGCTCGACCCCGGCGTTCAGCCTGCCCTACACCGACAATGCCGACGAGTCGAGGCTGCAGTACTGGCGCTACCGGTTCATGGAGGCCACTGGCCTGTCCACCTTCTAGCGTCCCGTCTGTCCGGTCCCGTCCGTGTCTGGGCCATGAAAGAAGCGCTCGATCTGACGGGAATGAGACTGGGCATCCTGGTAGCCCAGGTTGATCAGTTCCTGGCAGAAACGGGGGTCGAACAGCAGGTAACTGGCCAGGCTCGCCGCTGTGCCATGGTGCCGGTCTGTGGCCCCCACCAGGTTGCGCAGTACCAGGGGCATACCGTCCATGTATTTTCTGGCGATGTCATTGATCTGGTGGCTGGGGGAGATTTCCAGCAACCTTACCGGGCGCAGGCTCAGCCCCGCCGCCTGCTGTCTGTCTTCCGGTATCAGGTCGAGTAACTGGTTGATCAGCCGCAGGCGGTCAATATCGTAGTCCAGCGTATCCAGAAACATGCCATTGAAGACCTGGGCTATCACCTGCGCAAAGGTCGGGCTCGCGGGTGTGCCGGGACGATCCGTCGGGCACATGCTGTTGGCACTGACGCCGATGGCAAGCACCCGTTCGGCGCCCAGTCTCAGTGCCGGACTGATATGGGCCATCTGCCGGGTCACGCCGTCACCGAAGTACTCCCGGTTGATCCGTACAGGCGGGAAAACCGTGGGGATGGCGGATGACGCCAGCACATGGGCCAGCTCAAGCTGTGTCTTCGCACCGGCACGCTGGCCCACGGTCCAGCTGCCAAGATCAGCCCGTCCCTGAAAGAAACACACATTCTGCCCGGTGGAATAGCCACATGCATTGACCCCCACCGCAGACAGCCGCCCTTCTTCAATGGCTGCACTGATGGCTCCGAAGTCCACTTCTCCTTTGAGCATCCGCCGCAGTGGAGCATTGTTCAGCAGGGAGACGGGAGCACCCTGGCCCTGACCCGCAAAAATGCGTCGGGCCACACCGGCCATATTGCGGAAGATGTCCAGAGCCTGGCTCTTGTAGATGCTGTGAACCGTTATTTCCGACCACAGGGTTTCCATGTGGCTCACGTTGTGCCGGAAGATGGCGTTGCCGCCAGCCAGTGCCACGGCGTTGATCGCACCGGCCGAGGTGCCCACAATGACCCGGAACGGGGTTTCCCAGTCAGGGTACATATCGGAGATTCCCCGCAGCACCCCCACCTGATAGGCAGCCCGGGCGCCGCCCCCGGTGAGTACGATTCCGGTTTCCATCGACACCTCCCTGTCGGGTGTAGTGGTCAGCGGTTTACCCAGCCTCCGCAGACCGGAAACACCTGGCCCACAAAACAGGCTGCTGCATCGCTGCACAGGTAGGCCGCGAACTGGGCATCCTCCCGTGCGCCCACCAGCCGCCCCAGAGGCACCTCCCGCTTGAGCCGCTCCTGAAAGCGGGGATTCTGCTGTACCTCCGGCGGGAAATAGGTGGGGTTGTCCACGAAGTTCTGGGCGATCAGATTGATCTGGATGTTCTCCGGTGCCAGTTCCACCCCGGCCGCCTGCACATAGGCCATCTGGGCACCGCGGGCCGCGCTGTAGGTGGAGGCCCGTTTCATGCCCCGCAGGGCAGAGGCACTGCCCATCACCAGAATCCGCCCGTGCCCCTGCTCCCGCATGCCGGGCAAGACTGCCTGCACCAGCCTGGGCAGCGGGTCCACCATGGCTGCGAAGGTACTGCGCCACTCGTTGGCAGATACCTCTGCGACCCGGGTCGAGGGCGCCGGCACTGCCAGGTTGGCCACCAGTACATCGATCGGGCCTGCCTCGGCCACCATCTTCGCCGGGGCTTCCGGGTCGCTGATATCATGCCGGCTGGGGATTATCCTGGCACCATGCTCTTCCAGCACCTCGCACAACACCGGGCCCATAAAATCGCCGGCCTGGGTCACCAGTACCCGTTTGCCCTCAAGGGAAGTTCCAGACATAGACTGTGTTCTCCTGACATTGGACATGGAGGCACCGGCGGAAGTTACCGCCGGGGCGTACCGAGGGGGTTCGCCGTCAGGATAGCTGAGAATCGCCCGGAGCGTAAAAGACCTGCTGCCGAAGCGTCAGCCCCCGGATACCACCAGCGCCAGCTTTTTTCCCCACCAGGTGCCCGGGTCCGAGCGCCAGGCGGCCCGGTGAAGCCAGTAGAGTGTATCGCTGTCGCGGCACAGCAGGCTCAGCTGTGAACGATTGAGGGGTCCTGGCCCCTCTGCCAGACAACGCCTGGCAAGCGCCTGCAGGGTTTCCTGGCGCAGTCTTCCCGGATGGCTGCGGGCCAGGCTGCAATGCATGGCGTTCACTTCCGGCAGCAGCACGGCCTCCTCGAACCGGGAGAGCTGCCCCAGCCGGGGCAGAAGCGCCTGCTCGTCGGCAGTGTCTCTGAGCAGATGCCCGGGGCAGGTTTCCTCCGGGGTGCACAGTATGCCCATCTGCAGCAGCCACTGCCCCGGGCGCATCCGGCTGAGCCAGACCGTGGTTGGGGCCGCCAGTATGAGTGGCAGCGCCACCGGCAGGGACCAGAGAAAGAACATCGGGTTCAGGTACCAGGCAAAACCGGACCATGCCAGTCCGGTGACCATACCCGGCGCCTGGTTCAGCAGGGCTTCACCCCACCGGGTTTCCTCGGTGCGGTTCTGGCCCGCCCAGCTCAGCGACAGATTCAGCAGTGCCCCCAACACATAGGCTGAGTGGGACAACATCTTGATGGGCGCCAGCAGTATCGACACGACAGTCTCCAGGGTCACACTGACCAGGGTCCGCAGCGCTCCGCCGAAGGCCCTGGTACGGCCGTGCACCAGGGCATCCAGCCAGGCCAGCAACTTGGGCGCGAATAACATCGCCACCGTGGTCAGAGCCAGCGACAGGGCCAGCCCGGGACGCCACTCAGGCCACAGGGGATAGAGACCGGGCTGCTCTTCGGGAAAATAATCGATGGGCATCAGCACAAGCTGTGCGGCTGCGATGGTCGTGAACACCAGAAACAGCAGCCACAGAGGGGAGGCCAGGTAGCCCATGATGCCGTTAAAAAACGCCATGCGGTGGGCAAAACGCAGGCCGGGCGTGGTCAGCATGATCCACAGATGCTGCAGGTTACCCTTGGCCCAGCGCCGGTCCCGTGACAGTTCATCCGTCAGGCTCGGGGGCGACTCCTCGTAGCTCGCCCCCAGGGATGGCTCAAGCCACACCTCGTACCCGGCCCGGCCCATGAAGGCGGCCTCCACGAAGTCATGACTGAGGATTGGCCCGCGGAACAGCCCCTTGCCCGGCAACTTGCGCAAGCCGCAGTGACGCATGAAGGCATCCGTGCGCAGTATGGCGTTGTGGCCCCAGAAGGCCGCGTCACCCATCTGTATACCGGCCAGACCTGTAGCGAAGAGAGGAGAATAGAGACGATTGGCAAACTGCTGGATGCGGGCGAACAGTGAACGTGCCCTCACCACCCCCGGATTGGTCTGCAGAATGCCCACCTGCGGTTCCAGTTCCATCAGCCTGACCATGCGCACCAGGGTGTCGCCCCCCATCAGGCTGTCGGCATCCAGCACCACCGTATAGCGGCAGCGGCGGCCCCAGCGTCGCAGGAAGTCCGCCACATTTCCACTCTTGTAGTTGAGGTTGACGGTGCGGCGCCGGTAGAACAGCCGGCCGTCGGCTTTCAGTTCCGAGCACAGGCTCTGCCAGGCAGCCTGCTCCTCAAGCCAGACCTCCGGGTCGCGGCTGTCGGACAGGATATAGAACTCGAAGTGGTGAATCTGGCCCGAGCGCTCCAGATCCCGGTACAGTGCCCGTAGCCCCCGCAGTGTACGCTGTACCGGTTCATGATAGATGGGCATCACCACCGCTGTGCGGGCCAGCGCCGTGGTGGCCAGTTCCCGGTCGCTGTGACGACGGGCGGGGGACCAGCGGTCACCGCCAATGAGGCGCAGCACAAAACCATAGACCGCGGTCCAGAAGCCCACTGCGATCCATGCATAGAGCACCGCAAAGAGACCTGCCAGGCTGATCTCAACCCACGTGCCGCCGTGGTAGGGCAGTACCTGCAGCATGTAAACCGTAGCGACATAGGTCTGCCCCAGCACCAGCAGGGCCAGCAGGGCACGGCGCACAGAGGCCACGGGGCGCCAGCGGTACCCCGCCTTTGTCATCGGCTGCCCCATCCCCAGGGCTGTTATACGGTCATGTGGGCGGGCCATAACCGATACTTCCGCGCTCTATGGGCGGGCTCTGAAGGGGCACATCCAGCGCCGGCAGCTCGAAAAACTCCGGCAGGCGGTCGAAAACCCGTGCCAGCACGCCGCCGGGCACCCGGTTTTCGCCGGCGCAGGTACCGGCCTCTCCGGCCGTTTCCTGCAGGCAGAGGTCGATCAGAGCCAGGGCCATGCGGCAGACATCGGCTGAGGGTTCCACGCCATAGTTCTGCAGGTAAAGGATGACCCTGTCGAGTGCGTACTGGCAGATGGCTTTTTCCATGGCACAACTCCTGATCTGTCGGAACCCCGGGGCCTATTGTTCCCGGATGTCCACGCCCGGTGGCAGCTCGTAGGTCCAGGTTTCCGTCAGCGGTTTGTCGTCCAGTTCGAGATAGGCTCTGAGTGCCATGGTATGGTCGGCGCTGGGCCTGACCAGCATCGACAGGCGCCACTGACCGGTGGGTCGGGAATATTCCACAAAGTGCTCCAGCACCTCGGTGTGCTCGTTACCACTGACCTGGCTGACCACATCCGCGTCCGGGTCCATGTCGTCCAGATCACCGCCTTCGAAATCCACCACCACCCGATAGGCGTCCTTCTGGTCGCCACCACCGACGCGGTTGCCATCGCCGATAAAGGTATTCGTTGCGAACCCGGACGGTTGCCCGCTGATGCCAGGCGGCCCGAACCGCAGACGGTACTCCAGGTCCACCGGGTCGCCCTTGCCCGGGGCCTCTTCCGGCGACCAG
>JBMCIH010000195.1:0-5203 GCA_048617055.1 Marinobacter sp.
GGTCCAGTCCTTGCCGTTGCGGGTGAGCAGGGTCACCTGACCCCCGTCCAGGCTTGCCAGCAGCCGGTAACCATCGAATTTGAGCTCATGGAGCCAGTCGTCGCCTTCAGGAGGCTGTTCCACCAGGGTGGCGAGCTGCACCGGCGCTGCTTCCGGGGCTTTGCGTTTACGAGCCTTTTCAAGCTTGGCCGGGTCAGGGGCCTCGGTGGTCTCCTGCGCCGCCGGGGCCTCATCCCGGGCAATCTGGTCCATGGTCCGTCCGGTCGCCACACTGAGATCATCGATCCCGGCAGCGGTCTCGTCAGAGCGCTTGATCAGCAGCCAGCTTTTGTCGCTGCGTTTGCCGGAGGCTTTTCTGTCCTTTATCCGTACCAGGGTCCAGTGGCCCCTGAGCTTCTCCCCGTCGAGGTCGAAATCGATCCGGTCCGGCTGCACACCTTTTGAGTTACCCCGGGGCTGCCAGCGGCCCCGGTCCCAGAGCATGATGGTGCCGCCGCCATACTCTTCCCGGGGAATGACCCCTTCGAACTCCCCGTACTCCAGCGGGTGGTCTTCAACCTCCACCGCCAGGCGTTTTTCTCCCGGCTCCAGGCTGGGCCCCTTGGGCAGCGCCCAGCTGCGCAGAACACCATCCTGTTCCAGTCGCAGGTCGAAGTGGTCGTGGCTGGCGGCGTGCTTGTGCATCACGTAAAGGGCCTGGCCGGGCCGCGCCTGATCGCCACCCGCCGGCTCCGCGGTGCGGGTAAAGTCCCGTTTATTGCGGTAGGTCTTCAGCTTCTCGGTCATACCAGGTCACTTTCCGGCCTGAGGGCTGGTATCTGCCGGGTTTTCCGGACAGGACGCACGGCCTGTGCCGACTCTGCCCAGTATAGACCCGAACCGGCACGCACACCCGCCGGACGGATCCTGTGCGGCCTCCTTAAGGATGGGAGAGGGGCGCTGTTACTGCCACCGGTGAATGGGGGAGAGGCTCAGGGAACGAACACACCGCATGCTATGGCATTGCCGCTGCCCCCTTTGCCATCCGGCTCGTCGGTATAGTTGTCCCGGTTTTCATGTACCATCAGCGCACGCTGCTCCAGGTCCCGCAGAGTGAGACGTGGCGCATACACGGGCAGGGTGGCCAGGCCGTCGTCGTCCACATAGAGGTTCGGCAAATCCCCCAGGTGGCCATGGCCCCAGGGGCCCTCATGGTTGCCGTCTTCCCCAGGGTCCCAGTGATCACCGGCTTCCCCGGCCGGCTGAACACTGGGGTTGGCGGTATCGCGGGTCTGTTCCCGGGAAGGGTCACAGTTTGCGTTCTCATGGAGGTGGAAACCGTGAAGCCCGGGAGGCAATCCTTTCATTGCCGGCTCGAACAGAACCCCTTCGGCCAGTTGCCGGGCCTGAATAACGCCCTGGATGGTTCCGCCCTCGGACGCGGTGGCAGCGGTCATGGTAATGCCGACCGGTTCCTGGCCAGTATTGGTCACGCGGCTTTCAGTCTTGCCGTCGGGGTCCCTGCCTGTTTCGGCACCCAGCGCGAGTGCGGGCGCAAGGGCCAGTACAAGCGCGGGGATGTGGCCCGCTCTGTTTCTGAAACTGTAGCAGCTCACTTTGATATCCTCCCCATCCCCGGATAACCGGGTCAGTCCGTGGAGACTACGCCGCAGGCGACACGGCTGCCACCACCGCCAAGGGGCTCGGGGTCGTCGGAATAGTTGTCCCCCTGTTTGTGTATCACAAGGGAGCGGTCGGTCAGGTCACTCAACTGCAGCCGGGGTGCAAGAAGCGGCACATCGGCTTCGCCCTCCTCGGTGACGTAGAGCGCCGGAAGGTCACCCAGGTGGCCATCCGGGTCGTAGGGCCCCCGGTGGGCGTTCGTGTCCTCAGGATCATAGTGGCCCCCCGCGGCAATTGCGGCCGCTTTTTTGCCATTCTTCTGGCCGGGTCCGCAATCCGGATTTTCGTGCAGGTGAAACCCGTGGAGCCCGGGCTCAAGCTGCTCCAGCGACGGTTTGATAAGAACCCCGTACCGGTGTTCCTCCAGGGTCACGGTGCCAATGGCGTCACCCCGGCCATCGCTGGTGGCCTCATACATTTCAACATCAATGCTCGCATCGGCATGGCTGGTGGGCGCTGCGAGGGCGGCGGACAGGCCGAAACCCAGAAGCGCCAGGCGCAAACGGTTCATCTTGTGCTCCTTGCTTGTCTCCGGTTGGTTCAAAGCAACTCAGGGCCGTCACCCTGCCAGTTCCTGTCTGCGGTCCTCCATCCGCTTAGCCAGCTCGTCCAGGTCGACGGAGCTCTTCCTGATCAGCGGAAACATCTCGCCCTCCTCTTCTTGACGCCCAGCTCCTCGAATTTGTCAAACGCCTTCTTGACCTTCTGTTGATCCGCCTTCAGCAGGCTCACCGCATCTTTCTGATCCGTCATCCTGATTCTCCCTGCTAACGAAATACCAACTCAGCCTGACGGCATCCGGGGGATTGAGCATTATCACAAGTTAAATATTTAATGGGATTTCATGCCTGAGAAAGTGTCTTTAAAGGACATAGGATATAGGGTGTACCGGTTTTTGACAGGCGCGTTGGTCTGGGAGCGGGCTGCAGCACTCACCCGAACTTATATACGTAATATTAATTTAGTGCGTTAACATGGGTTATTACTGACTTACCAGTCGAGGGCATCTTCGTTTCAAATTAGAAGCTTGCTGGAAAAGGGGTTCAGACGCCGGTGCTTTAAGGTTGTTAACCATTAGCGAGGCAGCGGCCCCCGCGGTTGACTTTTTTGTGATCTGGTTCCATATTCGTAATTCAGGACTTAGGTAGTCGCGTTAAAACAAATGGTTACGAGTGTGGTTTTTTTAGGCAGATATGGATGACCTTGAGCTAGTCCTGTAGCCCCAGTAGTTATGTAGCCTTGGCGATCATGCATAATGTATTTATTTAAGAGGTGACTGACAAAGGGCTTCTTATATTTCGGGAATTATCTGTAATTATAATAAAGAGATGTTTTTCAGTACAAGGGTGCGTAGCTTTTTAAGGTGGTTTTTAAAGAATTCGATCCGGCTGCCACTTTATATAGGGATTGGGTATCGGTGCCCGCGGCTGTCCAGGCTGCCAGAATGTCTGGGTGGCAATCAGCAAAGGAGAGTAACTGATGAGTCTTGTTGAGTACAGAGGGTTTCCCGGGAACGGCGACACATCCGACGAGGGTAATGCAGCATCCAGGGCCCAGGCGAGGCTTCATTGTCTGCCGGACAGACCGGCGGCCGGTTCCCGGCCGAACCTCGAAGCCATGTTCGCCCGCTCGAGTGGAATGGCTCATGTCTGGTCCCAGGTCCGGCGTGTCGCCCCTACGTCGGCGACGGTACTCATTACCGGTGAAAGTGGAACCGGTAAGGAAATCACGGCGACCGCGATTCATGAACAGAGTGACCGCCGCCATCGGGCGTTTGTGCCGGTAAACTGCGGCGCCATTTCGCCCCAGTTGATCGAGAGTGAACTGTTTGGCCATGACAAGGGCAGCTTTACCGGGGCCGTTCGTAACCACCGGGGTGTATTTGAACAGGCGGACGGCGGCACTCTGTTCCTGGACGAGATCACGGAAATGCCGGTGGACCTGCAGGTCAAGTTGCTTCGTGTGCTGGAAACCCACCGTTTTGTCCGGGTGGGCAGCGACCAGGAGCGGGAAACCGATGTGCGCATCATCGCTGCCACCAACCGGTCTCCTGAAGAAGAAGTGGAGGCGGGGAAGCTGCGGGCCGACCTGCTTTACCGGCTGCAGGTCTTTCCCATCGAGCTGCCCGCGCTGCGGGAGCGCAGGGAGGATATCAGAGGCCTTTCGATGCATTTCCTGCATGAGCTCAACGAGGCCGACGGCAACAGCAAGACGTTTTCCGAAGCTGCCCTGCGGGACCTCGAACACTACAACTGGCCAGGCAATATCCGTGAGCTGAAGAACGTGGTCCAGCGCGCCTATATCATGGCGGATAATGTTATTACCGAGCGCGAACTGCCGCCGGAAGTGACTCGTTCCCAGAAAAGCACGGTAAGGCAGAGAGGCCAGACCCTGACCGTCGACATCGGCACGTCGGTGGCAGAAGTGGAGCGAAACCTGATTATCGCAACGCTTAACCAGTGCAACGGGCGGAAGGAGAAGGCGGCCAATATTCTGGGCGTCAGCATGAAAACCCTTTACAACCGGTTGCGCAAATACGAACAGCAGGATGGCCGTCGCGTGGTCGACTGATCTGTCCGGGGCTGCGACATGACCTGACGGAGCGAATGTTTCGCGGCCCTGGTTGGAGCGGTTGTCTGCCATATTGACCTCCTGTTTCTCCGTCGGGATGGGCTCCCTCCGGACAGACGGAAAATACTCGGAGTAGTAGGCTTACTACTGGATGGAGGCAAGCAAGCTCCAGGCCAGTTTCGAAGGCTGGTCAGGCCCCGCGTTGGCAGGGGCAGCTCCGGGTCGCCGGAACCGATCGGCAAGTGTTACCGGACGGGTTGTAAAATGTGCAGGTTGCCTTCAGCGCTTGCGTTCGCCCAGTTTCCGGAGCCTTGCTGCCAGGTCTTCATCGGTCAGGCCGGTAATGGATGTGTACCGGTCGAGCACCGAGAAGAGGGCGGTGAGTTCTCTTTGTGCTTGTTGTGATTGGCTCATGGTACTATTGCGGTTCTCGGCCATAGCTGCCAGCCCGACCCTGGCGATCTGGACCGGCAGGGAAAAACGGCGACTCCTGCTGATAAAGTTATCCAGCACGGGATAGGCCAGCCGTTGCTCGGTACAGGACATCAGCTCTTTCCTGATGTCGGTAAGCCAGTGGGTGAAGTCACTGAAGCTTTCGAATTGCCTCAGGAACTCGCCCTCATCACCGCCGACCAGATAGATCTTGAGCGCCAGCACCCGGCGTGCGACCACTCCACTGACCACCGACAGCGCATAGGTCACGATCAGTGTGACAACCAGCAGCCCATTGAACGAGGCCAGTGTCGTAGCCATCTGGGCGTAAGTACTCTCTGGCGTGAGGTCACCGATACCGAGCGTCGACAGGGTGAAGCCCACGAAATAGATAATATCGGCCAGGCTGACCGGGCCGCCATGGCCCGAGTGGGCCAGGGGGTCTGCAAGCCCCAGGAAGATCAGCACCCAGCCGCCCCAGAGCCCGATGAGCCAGAACGAACCCAGGGCGAATACTGAAGCACTGCCAAGGAGTTCC
>JBMCIH010000196.1:0-5201 GCA_048617055.1 Marinobacter sp.
TTTTGTGCTTGTATCATTGCTATCTAAAAAGAGGGTGTTTTTGGTGCAGACGCATCTGCTTTTATAGCGACAAAGATACACAGATATCGATGAAAAAACATCCCCCCACAGCTATAATCAGGAGGGCTTAAACTCCTGTCATGTGATTGTCACTTAGGTAAAGTTAATCCACAATGACCACTTCTACCCCCATGGTTACAAGCGCTTCATGGTCGGCTGCCGAAATGCCTTTGTCGGTGATGAGGACGTCGATCTGACTGATGCTGCAAATGACGGCCAGGTTACGGCGGCCAAATTTGGAGGAGTCGGCTACGACAATCACTTTGCGGGCCATTTTGATCATGGTGCGTTTGAGGGCGGCTTCTTCGAGGTCGGGGGACGACAAACCCAGGTTTACATCAATGCCATCGGCGGCCAAAAAGAGCTTGTCGCCAGAGAATTTCTTGAAATTATCAATGGCGATGGCGCCCACCAGCTCACCACGGGCCATGCGCGGCAGGTACTTTTCTTTCTGCTCGTCCGTACCGTGGTTGAGGAAATAGTGGGCCACAATACTGTGCACCGAATGGTTCAGGCCGGTCAGGGCGCGCTTGCCCATTTCCTCGGCAACCACCGCCTCGTGGCGGAAGTCACCGCCGGCACCACCGAACTCCTCGGGAATATCCGTGCACAGCAGGCCCATCTCACCTGCCTTACGCCATAGTCCGTGGCCCACATTACCCGCCTTGCGGGCTTCATCATCATGGGGCACCACTTCGGCTTCCAGGAAGCGACTCACGCTGTCACGGAACATGGACAGCTCTTCGTCTTGCCAGCTTGGCGTCAGATCAATCGACATAATTCAGTCCTCGGTTCATCAATCGGTTTAAAGGGCGCGGATCAGGTCATCCGGAAGGCCCCAGCTGGAAAGCACATCAGCGGGATTCTCCACCGGCGCAGCGGGTGCAGCGGGTGGATCCGAAGGGGTTCTGCTGAAACGGGGTGCGGGCGCAGGCTGGGTATAGCCTCCGGACTCCACAAAGGTGTTGCGGGCCTTGTTGTGGGGGTGCAGGGGTGCTTCATCCCAGTCCAGCACCGGCGCAAAGCAGGCGTCGGTACCTTCCAGAATCTCGCACCACTCATCCCGGGTGCGGGTCCGGAACACATCCGCCAGCTTGAGCTTGAGCATGGGCCAGCGGCGCGGGTCCATCTGGGGCTCGAAGGCACCCTGCTCGAGGCCACAGCGTTCAAGCAACTCGGCATAGAATTTCGGCTCGATCGCCCCCACCGCCACGTATTTGCCGTCGGCACAGGTGTAGACATCGTAGAAGTGGGCGCCACCATCCAGCAGGTTCTCGCCCCGGTTGTTGCTCCACTGACCGGCGGCCTTGAAACCGTACATCATGGAAGACAACAGCGCGGCACCGTCGGTCATGGCAGCGTCGATCACCTGCCCCTTGCCAGAGCCGGTGGCTTCGAGCATGGCCGCCAGAACGCCTACGGTCAGCAGCATACCGCCTCCACCGAAGTCCCCCACCAGGTTCAGGGGAACCACCGGTGGCTCATCCGCACGACCGATGGCATGCAGAGCGCCGCTGATGGCGATGTAGTTCATATCGTGACCCGCCGCGTGGGACAGGGGGCCGTGCTGACCCCAGCCGGTCATGCGGCCGAACACCAGCGCCGGGTTTCGTGCCTGGCATTCATCAGGACCCAGACCAATCTTTTCCATTACGCCGGGGCGGAAGCCCTCGATCAATGCGTCGGCCTTCTCCACCAGCTTCAGGACTGCTTCAACGCCTTCCGGCTTTTTCAGGTCAATGCAGATGGTGGTGCGGTTGCGGGAGAGGATGTCGTATTTCCAGGCACCGTCGTTGCCGGCACCGGGCCGGTCAATACGGATCACCTCGGCACCCATGTCCGCCAGCATCATGCCGCAGAAAGGCGCCGGGCCCAGCCCGACCATTTCGATTACGCGTTTACCTGTCAGTGGACCTGCCATTGTTCCCCCGGATCCCGTTGGCTGTTTGACGATACGGCCCGCCTGGGCGGGCCAGCCAGTTACGGATGCTGATCAGAGCCCGTGCTTTGATACGTCCACTTTGGCAAAGATCTCGTCGTAGTAGAGTTCCGCCAGGTCATCAACAGTCTCCACGCCCTGAACCAGGTCCACCCACTTGTCGAGCACCGCAGAAAATTCCGTCATGATTTCTTCACCGCGTTCTATGCCGTGACGTTCCTCGTAATACTCGACGATGGTTTTCATATCCTTTTTCACGAAGGCTTCGGTAGCTTCGTGGAAGGCCGGGGACGCATTGTGGATATTGCCACCACGTTCACGCACCGCATCCAGAGCATCGTCCTGCGTCTGCTCGTATTGCCACGGCGTCGTGGCGGTCAGGTAGGCACCCGCCCGAAGCATGGCACGGCGCTGGTCTTCGGAAAGCGACGCCCAGACATCCTGGTTTACGCTGGCTCCGCTGGAGCCAGCGTAAATGCCGCCGGGAAGATCCACGGTGACATCCGTGACCACTTCGGTGAGATTCAGGTTAATGATTTCAGGCAGCGAGGAGATAGTGCAGTCCAGCACCCCCTGACTAAGCCCCTCGCGAATCTCACTGATGGTCATGGAAACCGAGGAACCACCAAACTCGGACACCCAGCGGGACCAGTGCGACCCTGCCACCCGCATGCGCAGGCCTTCCATATCGCCCGGCTCCACCACCGGCTCATTGCACACTATGCCATAACCGCTACTGGCTACATTGCCGGTGTATACATGGCTCTGTGCCTCCAGCTCCTGAAAGCACTCCGGACAGTTGAAGAAGATGAATTCGGTAATGGCCCCTTCAAATGCATAGGTACCCAGCCCATTGAGCCGATCCTTGTCATACAGATTGACCTGCATGGCCGATTCGTTGAGCAGGTTGATATGAGGATACTCTGAGGGGAAATAGGCAGTGAGTAGATAACCAACGTCTGCTAGACCATCCCGTACGCCGCCGGAGATCTCGGAAGCGCTCAGCAGCGACATGGCATAGACCTTGGCGTTCAGGTCACCGCCGGAGTACTCCTCCAGCTTTTCAGCCCAGGCATTCACCGCCTTGTCAGCCTCGGAGCCGGCGGGGTAGACCGAAGCGTAACTCAGTGTCCGGGCCTGGACCGGCGCGGCGAGCATGGCAGCCGTGAGCAGCGACGCAGACACACCGCCGAGGGAAAGCAGGGATTTGCGCGAAATCATGTGGACCTCCTGATCTTTATTGTTGTTGTGCCGGTTTCGGAGCAACGTAATGTGCAGATCAGTGTAGGTAGCCACAAAGGTGGCTACCATCGTCGGAACCGACGAACTGTTCACAGTTCACTGCGGGTTTCCGACGATGGCTCCGGGTGGTTAAAGGCGCAGTTTGTTCAGCTGTGCGCGTATGTTATCGGTAATAGGCGCGGGCCGGTTGGTTTCCAGGTTGACGATCACCATCACACTGTTGGCAATGGCATGGACCCCGTGACAACTCTGCGCGCCGCCGGTGAGATGGAAGGAGGTGTTGCCGATGTGACTGACGCCGGTAACCAGCTCCACCGGTGTCGAGCTGGGACGGTAATGGCCGTAGGTGATATCCAGCGCTGCAATCAGCAGACCCAGCTTGCCAATGTCCACGTTCTGCAAGGTGCCAAAACGGGCCTGTTCCATGTAGCGGGCAATGGCGGCTTCGCTGCGCTGGCTGTCCGCATCCAGGTCGGCATAGCGGGGCGTCAGTTCCTTGTGGACCGGAAAGCGTGAGAAGTCTTCCGCAAAGTAACTGTAGCCTTCATCCGGCATGGCAGCCGGACCGGAATCCTCATCCGCCCGGAAGCTGTTGAACATAGCCTCCGGCAGGGCCACCCGCTCATGGTTCAGAAAGGCACCCAGCCAGACATCCTGGATGCCCACCAACTGGTCGTTCTGGTGCAGTTCGGTGCACAGCTGCACCTGGTCACGACTGGCGCCCATGAGGGTGACCACGAAGTGGATATCGCTGCCGTAAAAGCTCATTTCCCGGAACTGGGTAATGGCCCGCAGCGGGCGCAGGCGCTCAGCGTCGGAGAACCAGGCGTCGGGGCCAAAGCGGTTGACCAGGGCCTGCATGCGGGCCTCGATATGCAGCTGGTAAGCACGGGAATTATTGACGTGGCGCCAGGTGTCCTGGTCGGTATAACGGGGTGTCAGGGTACCGCGAAAGACGGCACCGGGGCGTGATTGAGCGTTCATGTTGTGACAGTTTTCCTGCAGATGGTGAACCTTCTAGGATCCATTTTCCCACCCCTGTGCGCAACCTGGTTCGTCGTAAGCGACGATTGCCAACCCGGCTGCCCGCCGCGACCATAGGCAGACCTGTAAATAATAACCCCATCAGGGAGACGTCCCATGAGAAGCAAGGCCACCACCGTTTCCGAAGCCGTCGACACCCGCATGTCGGTGCGCGGCTTCACCAACCAGCCCGTGGATGGTGCCGTGATCCGGCGGGTGCTGGAAAAAGCCGCCCGCTCACCCTCCGGTGGCAACGTCCAGCCCTGGCAGCTGTATGTGGTCGGAGGCGATGACCTGAAAGCCTTCAAGGAAATCATGGCCACCCGGGTGAAAGAGGCGCCCACCGGTGAGGACCCCGAATACAATGTCTATCCGCCAGGCCTGAAAGCCCCCTACCGGGACTACCGCTTCCAGGTGGGCGAGGACATGTACGGCCTGCTGGGCATCCCCCGGGAAGACAAGGCCGCCCGCATGGGCTGGTTTGCCCGCAACTACCAGTTCTTCGGCGCCCCCCTCTCCCTGTTCTGTTATGTGGACCGTCAGATGGGCCCGCCCCAGTGGTCCGACCTGGGCATGTACCTGCAGACGGTGATGCTGCTGCTCCGGGAGGAAGGCATGGATTCCTGCGCCCAGGAGTGCTGGAGCCTGTACCATAGGACCCTCAAGGATTTCCTCAACCCGCCGGATGACCTCATGCTGTTCACCGGCATGTCCATCGGCTACATGGATGAGGAAGACCCGGTGAACGAACTCCGCACCCGCCGGGCCGCCCTCGACCCCACCGCGGCCGACTTCTACGCCGCGTACGGGCGGCTGGTGGTGTTCCGGTCGGGGGCGACGCCGGTCCCGCTGCTCGTCGGCGCCCTCGCCCGCGACCTGCCCCAGCGGGCCCAGGGGTTGGCCCGCACCGTCCGGGTCGCCCACGAGCTCGCCGACG
>JBMCIH010000197.1:0-5196 GCA_048617055.1 Marinobacter sp.
TGGATCAGCATCTGGTCGAGCCTCAGGTCCCGCCGGCTCCGGAAGTCCTCGATGCCGATGGTCATGCCCAGGTGACCCTTTTCAGGCTGGGGCCGGTAGGTGCCGAACAGGCGGTCCCACCAGGGCAGGTTGAAGCCGAAGTTGCTGTCAGTTTCCCGGCGGATGGTCGAATGGTGCACCCGGTGCATCTCCGGCGTCACCACAATCAGCCGCAACCACCTGTCGAGCCACAGGGGCAGGCGGACATTGCCGTGGTTGAACATGGCCGTGGCGTTGAGCAGAACTTCGAAGATCAGCACCGCCAGCACCGGCGCCCCCAATAGCAGTACCACCACCACCTTGATGGCCATGGACAGCAGGATCTCGATGGGGTGAAAGCGCAATGCGGTGGTGACATCGAACTCCAGGTCCGCATGGTGCATCCGGTGCAGACGCCACAGCCAGGGCACCGCGTGGAATATGCGGTGCTGGAAGTAGATGGCCGCGTCCAGCACCAGCACCGCCAGGATCACCGACAACCAGCCGGGCAACGCCAGCAGGTTGAGCAGCCCCCAGCCATTTTCCGATGCCATCAGCGCAACCCCTACGGCGGCCAACGGAAACAGCAGCCGCACCGCGAGGGTATCCAGCACCACGATCATCAGGTTGGCGGGCCAGCGGCTGCGGCGGCCGATGGTCTGGGGCCGACGTTGGGTAAGCACCTCCCACAAGACCATGACAAGCAGTACAGACAGGAAAAAACCAGCCCGGATCCAGGGTTCATTGGCAAGCAGGGACTCGGTCATCGCACTTTCCCGCCTTACTGGATCGGCAGTCCGGCGGCCTTCCACTCGGGAAAGCCCTCGTCAAAACGCCGCACCTGATAACCCAGTGCCCGCAGTTTCCGGACCGCCTCGTGGGACAGAACGCAATAGGGGCCCCGGCAATAGGCCACAATCTCCCGGTCCCGGGGCAGCTCTGCCAACATGGTTTCCAGCTGCTCAAGGGGAATGTTGATGGCCTCAGGCAGGTGGCCGGCATGGAACTCATCCTCCGGCCGCACATCCAGCAGTGCCACGGATCCCCGCCTGAGACCGGACAGCAGCTCATCCATTGATACCGTCTCCAGTGCGCCGTCAGCGTTGTCGTCCGCAAACACCCGGCTCACCAGGCGCTCCATTTCCGCCAGATTGGTTTCCGCCACTTCCCGCATCAGACCGAGCAGGGTAACCACCCGCTCATCCGTCAGGCGGTAGATCATCTGCTTACCGGAGCGGCGGGCCGTCACCAGGCCCGCCCGACGCAGATGCTGGAGGTGGGCGGAGGCATTGCCTACGGTGATGTCCGCCGTGGTGGCCAGGGTTTCCACGGGCGCCTCCCCCTGGGCCAGACGCTCCAGCAGTGCCAGCCGGTGCCCGTGCCCCAGGGCTTTGCCAACCTGGGCCAGGGTGTCGAGAAGATC
Organism: Marinobacter sp.; assembly: GCA_048617055.1. GTDB lineage: Bacteria > Pseudomonadota > Gammaproteobacteria > Pseudomonadales > Oleiphilaceae > Marinobacter. Next base: position 1,442 of record JBMCIH010000197.1, read on the forward strand.
CTGTCGGGCTGTCATGTACTTGTGCTCTCCAAAACTGTTCTGAAGCTGTGAATAACCGTGTGCCTACCCTGCCCCTTGACAGGCAGCAATATTCCTTCATTTTAGCAAACAATAGAATGTTGGCAAGAAAAACGAGAGTCTGTCATGAACACACTGATCATTATCAACGATCCCCCTTACGGTACCGAGCGGCTCTATAACGGCCTGCGGCTCGCGCACGCCCTGCTCAAGCAGGACACTGACGTCACCGTATTCCTGATGGGGGACGCCGTGGCCGGCGCCAAGGCCGGACAGAAAACACCGGACGGTTTCTACAATGCGGAGCGCATGGTCAAGCGGGTGGCCATCACGGGCCAGGTATTGCTCTGTGGCACCTGTATGGATGCCCGGGGCATTACCGACGACGAGATTGTGAAGGGCGCCGGGCGCAGCACCATGGATGCCCTCGCCGAAGCCACGCTGAACGCCGACAAGGTGCTGGTGTTCTGAATTCGCCTGACCGGAGGAGCACGCCTTCCATGGACCCCTACCATCTGGAAAAACGCAATGTAGCCGGCCACCTCCCGCAAAAACCGCCCCGGCGACTTCTCCGATAAATCAGATAATCATTCATCTGTAACAACCCCCGCTCCCGTGTGTCTGCAAAGTAACCAACAACAATCAATATGGCAGACGACGGAGCGTAACAATGACCCGACACTACTGGATGGGCGGCAACCGCAGCTACGAGCAGGACCGCTTTTTCGAGGCTTCACTGGACAGTGGCCGCTGGCAACGGGCCGGCGGTCCGGAGGGCTGGGACGCCTGCTGGTATACCGGCATGCCGGACCCGGAATACTTCCGAAAGGTGGGGCCGGAACGAAAGATCAATCACATACCCGGTAACAACGCCCTGACCGTCAAGAGCCGGCTTTACCGGAGCCTGGCAAGGCTCCGTGAGCGGGCCGGTTTGCAGGATCAGGGCTCCGGGGCGCTGACCGACCGGCTGGGGTTCTTTCCCCGGGTATACGCCATGCCCGATGACTACCACGAGTTCCAGCAGGCGGCGTTCGACAATCCGGCCCGGCGCTGGATCCTCAAGCCCAAGAACGCCGCCCGTGGCAAGGGCATAGAGCTGGTGAAAGACCCCGCCAGCGTGCCCTTGGGCTCCTCCTGGATGGTGCAGGAGTACATTGAAAACCCCCACACCATGCGCGGCCGCAAATACGTGTTGCGCCTCTACGTTGCCATCACCTCCATCGCCCCGCTGCGGGTGTACCTGTATCGCCAGGGCTTTGCCAAGCTGGCCTCGGCGCCCTACGACGAAGCGAACGCCGACAACCCCTACAGCTACCTCACCAACCCGGATGTGAACGCCCTCAACCTGGACGCCGAGGTGCCGGTGGAGTTCGTGGACCTGGACCGGTACCGGAGCTGGCTGCGGGAGCAGGGCCATGACGATGACGCCCTGTTTGCCCGGGTGGAGGATATGGTGGCGCTGACCTGCCTGTCCGCCGTGGAGGCCATGCGCGAGCGGTCGCAGGCCATTGGCGCCGACACCCGGGGCTGCTACGAGCTGCTGGGCATTGACTGCCTGGTGGACAGCGACCTCATCCCCCGGGTGCTGGAGTGCAACCTCAGCCCCTCCCTGGATGTGTGTGCCGGGCCGGAGAGCGGCGGCGACATCGAGCAAGGGGTCAAGGGCACGCTGGTCGCTGATCTGGTCAGCCTGGTGGGCCTCAATGGCCCGGCAAAAACGGACAGCACACTCTCGCCGGAACAGCGGATCATCGGGGAAACAGAAGACGAGCTGTCCCGGGCCGGCAACTTCAAGCGCCTGTTGCCATCGGCCACCCCGGCCGCCTACCTGCCCTTCTACGCCTTTCCCCGGCTGGAAGACTGGGTGGCAGCCCGGGCACTGGCCGGCGACAGCCTGCCCCAGCCCACCCTGCAACGGCACTGCGCCGAGGACCGGATCAGCGAGGACTGCGTCTACCTTTACGACACCCGCCTTGGGCGCCTCAGTGTGCTCAATGAGACGGCGTCACTGATCTGGCTCATGGCCACAGAGGGCATGGGTCCGGATGACATTGCCGATGCCCTGACCCGGTCCGCCCGCCAGAACGCCAGCGAGGCTCCCGATGCCTGGGCCATACGGCGGGATGTCTGGAACACCCTGGCGGACTGGGCCAGTCACCGCTTCCTGATCCAGTCCGGCGCCGCCGGGGGCCCTGCCCCGCGGGCGCCGGTGACAGACCGCCCGGCGACGCTCCGGTCAGAGCCGTTTTCCCGGGTGGTCCGGTGTGGTGCCTTCCGGGTGGCCATCTCCACCGACAGCCCCCTGGTGACCCACCGGCTGGCCGCCCTGGTCGCGCCCCTTGAGACAAGGGATCAGCAGGCCTTCGGTTCAAGGCTGGAGATTGTGCGGGATACACCCGGTTACACCCTGGTCCTGAACGGCAGGGTTGAGCAGTCAAGGCTCGCCCTGTCCCGGGTGGCGCCTGCGATCCTCACCTGCCTGGCCCGTCACGCAGCCGGCGATGGCGACATCATTCTGCAGGCCGGGGTGCTCTCATTGCCGGTTGCATCCGATGGCGCGGTATTGATCGCCAACAGTGACCCCGGCCTTGGCGACAGACCGGCACTGGCGCTGGCTGAACGGCTGAACGGCCGGTTCGGCCGGGGGCTCAGGATTCCTTCTGACCAGGAGGCCCCGCCATCCGCCCTGGGCCTGCCCGCACAGCTGCCAGCCGAACCTGGCCAGCGGCCCGCGACAGCCGACCCGTCGCTGGCTTTCCATGACCTGGCGGATGGCCACCCGGTGTTGCTGCAGCCGTGTTCTCCGGCACTGGCCGGTGCGCCGCTGCGGATCAGCACCCTGCTGATCCCGGCCGAGCTGCCGGGTGAGGAGGGCCCACTGCGGCCCGTCTCCGTGACCGAGGCCCTGCGCCACCTGATTGCCGACAGCTGCGGCGCCGGGGGCGAACCCCTGGATCCTTCCGGATTCTCCCGGCTGGCCAGCTGGCTTGAATCGGCCGACCGGTACCTGGTGGCGGCCGGCCACCTGGATTCGGCGTTGAACCAACTGGCCCTGGATGAGCAGGGCAATACGCCTGTTCGCCAGGGTGTGGGCACGGGGTAGGAAACCTGTAGAGCGTGTTTGCCGGCGCCCCGGGATGGGGTCCGGCAACCCGGGTGGCAGCAAAGGCCGCCAATGGCCAGCCACCCGGTTCAGCAAGTCCGGGCGATCACGCCCGGTATCGGAAACCAACGGATACGAGGGAAATACCATGTCCGAAGAAAGCCAGAAAAGACACCTGTTGAGAAAACTCGCCAGGGGAATCACCTACACCGGCCCGATGCTGGCTGTGGTGGTTGGTGCTTCCGCCTTCAGTGCCACGGCCACGGCCGATACCAGCGCAAGCGCGGACAGTGATTACCTGATGCTGGCCTCCGGCGAGGCCGAAGCCGAAGGTGAAGGTGAGGGTGAAGCTGAAGGTGAGGGGGAGGCCGAGGGCGCCTCCGACGCCAAAAAGCACGCTGTCCGACGCCCCGAGGGCTACCAGCCCTATGAGGGTGACGCCAAGGAACTGGCCGAGAAAGGCAAGGCACTGTTCAGTGATACCTCCCTCTCTTCCAATGGCCTGTCATGCGCCACCTGCCATAACGACGGTGCCGGTTATAAAGACACCTTCAGCAACGACTATCCCCACTACGTGGCCATGGGCAAGAAGGATTTCGGCATGGACGAAGTCCACCTGGACGAGATGGTCCAG
>JBMCIH010000198.1:0-5138 GCA_048617055.1 Marinobacter sp.
CCGGCGCCCGTGAAGGCCGCGCCGACAGTACCAGTGGCGAGGGCGATGCGGGTGAGGAGCCTGCCCCTGCCGGTCCTGAAACACTGGCGCCGGCTACAGAACCTGCACCTGCCCCCGAACCCGCCAGTGTCAGCGACGCCGCCGCTACAGAGCAGGCCCTGACCGAACCACCAGTGAGTAGTCAGCTGTCCCCGGTGGAGGCGGAGCCATCCCGGCCGGAGCTGCTTACGGAGCCTTCGGTCGGTCCGGCCCCCGGGGGCGCGGCCATGCCGGAGACCGGGGACGACAGCCTGATGGCCATGGCGGACCAGCTCGCCGGTGCCGGTGAGGCCGCCGATGACGATGTGCCCTGGCATACCGGCCCTGAGCCCGTGTTGCAGTCTCCGGAGCCAGAGCCGGCTCCGGACCCCAGTCCAGCGGTCAGACCGGCCCCGGCCGACCCGGTGCCACCGGAACCGGAGCAGCTGGCCAATGGCGAAGGCTTTGTCTGGCCGCGGGATTTCCGTAAGTTGGCCATAGTGGGCATGCCGGGCAACCTGGCCAGCCAGGGGGCCTGTGAGCAGCAGGGCAGGTGCTTTGTGCTGACCCTGGACGAAGGCCACTACCGCCTGCTGACGGAACGCCATCAGCAGAAGATTCTTGAGGGCCTGCGCCGGGCGTTCGGAGATGATGTAACCCTGGAGGTCCGGGCCGGTGCCGCCGGTGACCAGACCCCCATTGCCTGGGAGGCCCGGGAAAAGGCACGGCGTCAGCAACAGGCGGAGCAGGCCATCGAGCAGGATCCGCTGGTGCAGGCCATCGTGGAACGCTTTGAGGGCAGGGTCGTCAAAGACAGTATCCGGCCGCTTGAGAACCCCGCCGGGTAAACGTCGCAACCAGATCGAGAGGTGAGCAAGATGATGAATGGCATGGGCGATATGATGAAGAAGGCCCAGCAGATGCAGGAGCAGATGCAGAAGGCCCAGGAGGAGGCCGCCAAGGCCGAGGTCACCGGCGAGTCGGGGGCCGGGCTGATCAGGGTCACCATGAACGGCCGCCACGACGTGCGCAAGGTGGAGATCGATGACTCGCTGATGTCGGAAGAGAAGGAGGTGCTGGAAGACCTGCTGGCCGCCGCCATCAACGATGCAGTCCGGCGTGTGGAGGCGGAACAGAAAGAGCGCATGTCCGGAATGATGTCCGGCCTGGGGCTGCCGACCAACTTCAAGATGCCCTTCTGACGGCCGATAACCCAATGGGTGCCGGCAGTTCCGGCCTAACCCCAAACCGTTTTTGATGCAGGAGTGCGGATGGCTTTCAGCCCGTTGGTGGATGAACTGGTAGAGTCCCTCAGGTGTCTGCCCGGCGTAGGTCAGAAAACTGCCCAGCGTATGGCGTTTCACCTGCTGGAGAAGGGTCGTGCCGGAGGTGAGAGGCTCTCGGACGCCCTGGCGGCGGCCATGGCCGGCGTACGCCGGTGCGACAGTTGTCAGAACTTCTCGGATACGCCCATCTGCCCGATCTGCCAGAAGCCCGAGCGGCGGACCGGCACCCTCTGTGTGGTGGAAAGCCCCTCGGACCTGCTGGCGATCGAGCAGGCGGGAGACTATCAGGGCGGCTACTTCGTGCTGATGGGCCACCTCTCGCCCATCGACGGCGTCGGCCCGCAGGATATCGGTGTCGAACTGCTGTTGCGCCGGGTGCGGGACGAAGGCGTTACCGAACTGATCCTGGCCACCAACCCGACGGTGGAAGGCGAGGCCACGGCTCACTATATCGCCGATCGCCTGGACGGCACCGGAGTGCTGACCACCCGCCTTGCCCATGGCATTCCCGTCGGGGGCGAGCTGGGGTATGTCGATGGCTTCACCCTGACCCACGCCTTCCGGGGCCGTAAGCCCCTGACGGAGTGACCATGGCGGAGCGGGAGACACCATGAACCAGGCTATTTCTTCGGCGCCCCCAGCCCCGCCGGTACAGGAGCCCCGGTGGCTGGACACCGCCGCCGAGATGGACGCCTGGCTTGCCGGGCACCAGGACCAGTCCCTTGCCCTGGACACCGAGTTCGAGCGGGTGTCCACGTTTTTTCCCATCCCCGGGCTGGTCCAGCTGGGCGCCGGTGACTCATTGCGGCTTGCCGAGCCGTCGGTGGCGGAGCAGTCGGCCCGATTCCGGGAGGTGCTTGCAGACGCCGGGCGGCCCAAGCTGCTCTACGCCATGGGAGAGGATCTGGAACTGTTCCGTCACTGGCTGGGGCTGGAGCCAAAAGGCATGCTCGATCTTCAGCTGGGTGCGGCCCTGGCCGGCGCCGGGTTTTCAGTGGGCTATGCCCGCCTGGTGGAAACCCTTTTCGGCGAGATCCTGGACAAGTCAGCCACCCGATCCGACTGGCTGGCCCGGCCCCTGAGCCCGCAGCAACAGCGCTACGCGCTGGATGATGTACGCTTTCTGGACCCTCTCTACCGCTGGGTATGCGAACGGTTGCGGGCCCGGGGCCTGGCGGGGGCCATGGCGGAGGAGTCAGACCGTTTCGCGTCGGATCTGCAGGCGTTGTCGGAACCGGCGAACTGGTACCTGAAACTCCGTGGGGGCTGGCATCTGCCGGCGGCCAAGCAGGCGGTGCTCAAGGCCCTGGTGGTATGGCGGGAACAGGAATGCCGGCGCCGTGACCGGCCCCGGAACCGGGTTCTGTCCGACGCAGCCCTGATCAATATCGCCGACCGGCTGGCCGAACGTACCGGCGCCCTGGGGGCGGTGCCGGACGTGCCACCGGTGGTGGTGCGCCGTTACGGCGACACCCTGCTCGATGTGATCCTCCAGGCCCGCGCCTCCGGCGAAGTGCCGGACCCACTGATTGACCGCCCCCTGACACGGCCACAGCAGGAGCGCTACCGGCGGATAAAGAAATGCATGACCCGGGCCGCGGCCGAGGCCGATGTGCCCATTGAACTGCTGGCCCCCCGCAAGCGTCTCGAGGCCCTGGTGCGGGAGGACCGCACCGGCGCGGAAGCGCTGGACCTGTTTGCCAGCGGCTGGCGCGGACAGGTGCTGGCACCGGTACTGGACGAGATCAGGGCGTTACTTGAAGAGTACAGTGAGCATGACTGAAAAAACCTTCGTCTCCGTGTTTCGCAGCAGTGCAAAAGCGGACACCTATCTTTATGTCCGTCGTGGCTACGACTGGAGCCAGCTGCCGGAGCCCCTGCGGGAGCTCTTCGGCCGGCCGGTACACGCCCTCGACCTGGTGATGACACCGCAGCGGCGGCTGGCCCGGACCAGCGGCCGGGAAGTGCTGGAGGCCATCGGCGAGAAGGATTACTATCTCCAGCTTCCTGAAAAACCCGACAGTTATATCGTGGCCTTCAAGGAAAAACTCAGGGACTTTGGTGCCTGATGGCCGACATCCCTTTCTGGCAGCGTAAGCGCCTGGAGGAAATGACCGCGGCAGAATGGGAGTCCCTCTGCGACGGCTGCGGCAAGTGTTGTCTGGCAAAACTGGAAGATGCGGATACCGGCGAGGTGTACTACACCGACCTGGCCTGCAGTCAGATGGACACCGCCACTTGCCAGTGCCGCAGCTACGGCAACCGGCAACAGGTGGTGCCGGAGTGTACCGTACTGACACCGGACAATGTCGGTCAGTTTCACTGGTTGCCCTATACCTGCGCCTACCGGACCCTTGCCGAGGGCCGGCCCTTGCCGGACTGGCATCCGCTTCGTTCCGGTTCACCGCACAGCGTCCTCCAGGCCGGTGTGTCGGTTGCCCACTGCACCACCCCGGCAGACCGGGTGCCGCAGGAAGACTGGGAAGAACATATTATTCACTGGATACTGTGAAGGAATCGCTCAGAACCATGACCGACTCACTGGCAATCGCCACCATGGATACCGACACCCAGAGTGCCTACGCGCTGTTCTGGGGCCTTTATGTGGTGGGCTTCCTACTGTTCTACTGGGCCATGTCCCGGCTGATCCGCTGGCTGCCGATGTACGGCCTGCGCACCCTGATGAAGGCAGCACTGATAGTGCTGATCGCGACCCCGGTCCAGTCCGCGGTGGTGGATGGCTGGTGGGTGCCGGCCTGGCTTTACGGCGGTTACGAGACCTTTCTTGGCGATCCCTCCGAGGCGGCACGGGCTTACTTTAACATGGGGGCGGCGGCGCTGATCATGGCCCTGGTATGGATGCTGGACCTGGTCCGGTACCGCTTCACGAAACGCTGAAATCGCCGGGGCACAAGAAGGTGGCCTGGAGCTTCCCCGAACAATAAAATGAGGACCTGTCCATGGTATCCCGAAGGCTGCTGTTCACGTTGGCCACGCTGCTGACGTTGATGCTTTCTCCCGTGCAGGCCAAGGATGGGCCGGCCCTGGATGTTCGTGTAGTGGTGGACATCTCCGGCAGCATGAAACTCAACGACCCGGACAATCTGCGCCGTCCGGCGGTCCGGCTGCTGGCGGAGCTGTTGCCAGAGGGTACCGGTACGGGGTTGTGGACGTTTGGCCAGCGGGTGAACATGCTGGTGCCCCATGCCGGTCTCGACGATGCCCAGCGCGAGGCCCTGGCCGAAGGCTCCGAAAAGATCAACTCGGTGGCCCAGCGGACCCATATCGGCGCGGCCATCGAACAGGCCAGTGACAGCTGGTATGCGCCGGAGCGCTCGCTGGAAAACACCCACCTGATTCTGCTCAGCGACGGCAAGGTGGATATTGATCCGAGCGAGGCCCGCAATGACCGGGAGCGTGACCGCATCCTGGAGGAACTGGTGCCGCGACTGGCGGCGGAAGGCCTGACCATTCACACCATAGCGCTGTCGTCTGAAGCGGACCTGGACCTGCTGGGCGCCATCGCCGATCATACCGATGGCGTCGCCCATGTGGCGGACTCGGCCGATGAGCTCAGCCGCATTTTTGCCGATACCCTGGGCCAGGCGGCTCCGGCCAACGAAATTCCGCTGGAGAACAACCGCTTTACGGTGGACGAGGGCGTCGAGGAATTCACTGCCCTTATCTTCAGCGGTACGGCGCCGGCACAGCGGGACCTGACCCTGGTCAGTCCCGACGGAGAGCGTTACAGGGCCGCGGAGCCGGGGGGCCACCTGCGCTGGGCGCGGGAGTCCGGTTACGACCTGATTACCGCGGACCGGCCGGCTGCCGGTG
>JBMCIH010000199.1:0-5136 GCA_048617055.1 Marinobacter sp.
GAATCCAGATCATCTGCACCGCCCAGATCCAGATACCGTGGACACCGAACAGGGCCAGGTTGACCAGGAACATGAGGGTAATGCCCAGGTTACGACGGGAATAGACCTTGCGCTCCATCCAGTCATCCGGGGTATTCTTGCCGTAGCGCTCGAGGGTTTCCGGCCTGGCCGCTTCTTCGGCGTACAGTTCGGCGCCTTCGAGAAGCACCTTGCGGATGCCTTTCACCACCGGGCTGTGGGGGTCGTTTTCGGTCTCGCAGGTGGCGTGGTGCTTGCGATGGATGGCGGTCCACTCACGGGTGTTGATGCTGGTGGCCAGCCACAGCCAGAAACGGAAAAAATGCCTGAGCACCGGATGCAGGTCCAGCGCATTATGGGCGGAGTGCCGGTGCAGGTAGAGGGTGACACTGATAATGGTGACATGCGTCAGCACAAGCGTAACAAGCACCAGTTGCACCCAGGACAGGTCCAGCAGACCGTTATACCACATAACATTTCCTCAACTTACTGAAAAACTGACACTGTCAGGCGGCCAGCGGAGCCTGCCGCAGTGACAGAAAACGATCATCACTCTAGCGTACAGTTGTTCGCCGGAACAGTGGTATTTCCACTGCCTTTTGTTACCGTTTTTTAGGAGTGCGCCTTGCCCGAACTGCCCGAAGTCGAAACCACCCGCCGGGGCATTGCCCCCCACTGCGAAGGCAAACAGGTCGCCCGGCTGGTGATCCGCGACCCGCGCCTGCGCTGGCCGGTGCCGGACGATCTGCCACAGCAACTGGCCGGCCAGACCCTCCGACAGGCGGACCGGCGGGCCAAGTACCTGCTGCTGCGGTTCGACCATGGCACGGTGATTGTTCACCTGGGCATGTCCGGCAGCCTGAGGGTGATCACCGACAATAGCCCGCCCCAGCCCCATGACCACATCGACCTGATCCTGGCGGACGACACCCGGCTGCGCTTTAACGACCCGCGGCGCTTTGGCTGCTGGCTGTGGGCCGAACACCCGCACCAGCACCCGCTTCTGGCCAGCCTGGGGCCGGAACCCCTGGGCGCGGACTTCAGCGGACCCTACCTGTTCCGCAGATCCCGGGGGCGCCGGACGCCCATCAAGAGCTTCCTGATGGATAACCGGATTGTGGTGGGTGTGGGCAATATCTACGCCAACGAGGCCCTGTTCAGAACCGGCATACACCCGAACCGCCCCGCCGGCCGCATCAGCGCCGCCCGCTACCACCGGCTGGCCGAAGCCGTGCGGGAGACCCTCAGTGCCGCCATACTCATGGGGGGCACCACGCTGCGGGACTTCGTCAACAGCGACGGCAAACCGGGGTATTTCGCCCAGTCACTGCTGGTCTACGGGCGCGGCGGCCACCCCTGCGCCAACTGCGGGCAGCCCCTGCGGGAAATCCGCATGAACCAGCGCAGCACCGTCTACTGCACCCGGTGCCAGCGCTGAACGGGCTGACAGGTGGTGCGACTGTGAACCGGTTCAGGTAATTTCGCCCCAGGAGGCGTAACGGGCACCAACATTTCGGTTACACTTGTGACAGAATTTTCACGATAGCGCAGGGCTTCTGACCTGCGGCGCACCAGGAACCAGGAGACAGACAATGACGTACAAGACCCTTTCCAGAGCCCTGCTGACCGCCCTGGCGGCCTGCCTGATCGGCTTCTCCTCGCTGGGCCATGCCCAGGCCGTGGAGGAAGACCCCTCCGCGCTGGCGATGACTGGCGATGCCTTGCTGGTCCGCCCGCTGCTGCTGGCCACCACCGTGGTTGGCTCTGCAGTGTACGTGGTCTCCCTGCCCTTCTCACTGCTGGGGGGCAATGCGGACGAAGCCGGTGAGGTGCTGGTCAAGGGCCCGGCCAAGGCCACCTTCGTGCGTTGCCTGGGGTGCACCCGCTCCGGCCGCGAACAGGAAGCGGTGACGGAATAAAGCGAACCCCTTGCAGTCGACGCCCGCATTGGGCAGCCTGACACTTTCTCACCCGATGACAGGCTGCCCGCGCATGATCGACTGGACCCAGGCCGACCAGGTGTTCCTGGACATGGACGGAACCCTGCTGGACCTGCATTTCGACAATCACTTCTGGCTGGAACACCTGCCCCGGCGCTATGCCGAGGCCAACCGGCTCACACCGGCCCAGGCCCGCGACCTGGTGGTGCCCATGATCATGGCCGAGCGCGGCACCCTCAACTGGTACTGTACCGATTACTGGAGCGAGCGCCTCAGCCTGGATATCACCGCCCTGAAGGCGGAAGTGGGCGACCGCATTGCCTATCGCCCGGGGGTCCGGGAGTTCCTGCGGGGCCTGCGCCGCAACCGGCTTGTCCCCGTTATTCTCACCAACTGCCACCCGGACCCGCTGAGGCTGAAGCTGGACCGTACTGGTCTCGACCAACTGGTGGACAGGGTCATCTCCAGCCATGAACTGGGGGCCGCCAAGGAGGACCAGGCATTCTGGGACCGCCTGCTGGACCACCATACCCATGAGCGGGAACGGGCCGTCATGGTGGACGACAGTGTTCCGGTACTGGAAAGCGCCCGGCGGGCGGGTATCGGACAATGCCTCGCCATCCTGGCACCGGACAGCCGGCAGCCGGCCCGGGACCCGCACCCGGAGATACCGTCGGTGAAGCATTTCGGCGAATTGCTGCCCACTCTGGCATCGGATCACCCTGCCATCCCACCGGGATGACCGCTATAATGACTGGTAAGCAACCGCCATCCCCTGCGGAGGACCATGAGTTCCAGACACCCGGACACTGACAAGCCCCAGGTACGCCTCGACAAATGGCTGTGGGCCGCACGCTTCTACAAGACCCGCACCCTGGCCAAGGAAGCCATCGAGGGCGGCAAGGTCCACTACAACGACCAGCGCTGCAAGCCCGGCAAGACCGTGGAGACCGGGGCTACCATCAAGCTGCGTCTGGGCTGGCAGGAAAAAGTGGTGGTGATCGACGACATTACCGACCGCCGCCGGGGCGCCCCGGAAGCCCAGACGCTCTACCATGAGACCGAGGACAGCATCCGCCGCCGGGAGGACCTGGCCTGGCAGCGCAAGACCATGCAGGCCGCCCAGTTGCCCCCGGCCCGCCGCCCCAGCAAGAAAGACCGGCGTGATTTGCAGAAATTCCGTGAGCAGCAGGGGCTTTGACCCGCTGTTCCCGCATTCCCCAGGAGCCCCCGATGCAAGCCAGCGACCAGTTTCGCAAATTCCTTTTTGAACACAGCCAGATCCGCGGCGCCTGGGTACACCTGACCGACAGCTACGGCGCAATTCTCAACCAGACCGACTACCCGCAGCCGGTGGCACGGCTGCTGGGGGAGTCACTGGCGGCCAGCGTGCTGATGAGCAGCACCCTCAAGTTCAGCGGCAGCCTGTCGCTGCAGGCCAACGGCGAAGGCCCGGTGACCACCCTGCTGGCGGAATCCAGCCATGACCGGTACGTTCGTGCCATTGCCCGGTTCGAGGAGGGCGCCGCCAACACAGAGGGCAGCCTGAACGACCTGCTGGGCCAGGGCCGCATGGCCATCACCATCACCCCGGAAAAAGGCCAGCGTTACCAGGGCGTGGTGCCCCGGGAGGCGGACTCCCTGGCTGGCGCCCTGGAAGAATATTTCGACCGTTCCGAACAGCTGGCCACGCGGCTGTTCCTGTTCGCCGACGGCCGGCAGTGCGCCGGCCTGCTGATACAGCGCCTGCCCGGCGCCACCGAGGAAGACGACGAACTGTGGCAACGGGTGGAACACCTGGCCGCCACCATCAGCGCCCGGGAACTGCTGGAGCTGGACAGCGAGATCGTACTGCACCGGCTGTTTCACGAAGAGGAGGTCCGGCTGTTCGACCGGGAACCGGTGGCCTTCCGCTGTTCCTGCAGCCGGGAGCGCACTCTGGCCGCCCTCGCCTCCCTGGGCAAGGACGAGTGCTACAGCATACTGGAGGAACAGGGTACCATTGAGATGGACTGTCAGTTCTGCCACGCCAGTTACCGGTTCCAGCGAATTGACATCGATCAGCTGTTCTCGGGGCATACCCTCCACTAAACCGGACACATCAGCCTTCAGGCCAGCAGTATCAAGGCGTCTGGGGCTGTCGTTTTTCAGCGCGTGCTCTGGCATAATAGCGCGCCTAATTGACCCGACTGCTCACAAATCCACCAGCCCGCTGCTGTCCCGGGCCGGACCGGACGGAGCAGTCCAAAGACACCTTGAGGGCGAGGTCGAAGTGAGCACAATTTATAGAGATCTGAGCTCAGCACGATTGGTCGAGCTGGCACTGGAAAGACAGGAAGGTCAACTGGCCGCCAATGGCTCGCTGGTCGTAAAGACCGGCAAGCGCACCGGCCGTTCACCGATGGACCGGTTCATTGTTCAGGAGCCAGGTACGGAAAACACCGTCCACTGGGGACCGATCAACCGACCCTTCAGCGCGGACAGGTTCGATGCCCTGTGGGACCGGGTGGAAAGTTACCTCTCCGCCAAGGATCACTTCCTGTCCCACGTGCATGTGGGGGCTGACCCGGCGCACTACCTGCCGGTACAGATGCGCACGGAAACCGCCTGGCAGAACCTGTTCGGCCACAACCTGTTCATCCGTCCCGACACCTACAATCCGGCCGGCAAGGACGAGTGGCAGATTCTCAATGCCGCCAACTTCGTGTGTGACCCGGAGCGCGACGGCACCAACAGCGACGGCTGCGTGATCATCAACTTTGCCGCCCGCAAGGTGCTGCTGGCGGGCATGCACTACGCCGGCGAAATGAAGAAGGCCATGTTCTCGGTGCAGAACTTTCTGCTGCCGGAAAAGGACGTGCTGCCCATGCACTGCTCCGCCAATGTGGGCGAAGACGGCGACACCTGCCTGTTCTTCGGCCTGTCCGGCACCGGCAAGACCACCCTGTCCGCCGATCCGGACCGTTACCTGATCGGTGACGACGAGCACGGCTGGGGCCCGGGCACCGTGTTCAACATCGAAGGTGGCTGCTACGCCAAGTGCATCGACCTGAGCCGCAAGAACGAGCCGATTATCTGGGACGCCATCCGTTTCGGCGCCATTGTCGAGAACGTGACCATCGACCCGGAAACCCGCGAGCCGGACTACTCCGACGTGTCCCTCACCGAGAACTCCCGC
>JBMCIH010000200.1:0-5134 GCA_048617055.1 Marinobacter sp.
TTCGCTGGCATCAAGAACGCGTTCATGAAGATGATCGACAGGTGCTGACATGATCGACGACTCCCTTTCCGGATCGATACTGTCCGGGATATTGTTATTGTTTGTGGGTACTACCTGATGTTGCAGAACGGATGGCGCACTGCTCTTTCTATGACACTAGACCCGGGCGGTCGCCGAATCTGTTTTAAAAAGTATAGACTGGGTAACATTTTGTACAGTATATGATCGCCTTGGCCGTCATGTACTGGACGATCAGGCACCTCGGGTTCACCCGAGTGTGGCGTCGAGAAACATCATGATCACGAAGCCCACCAGCAGCGAAAAGGTTGCCAGGTTCTTGTAGGGGCGCCGGTGGGTTTCCGGAATGATCTCGTCGCTGATGATAAACAGCATGGCGCCGGCGGCGAAACCAAGGGTCCAGGGCATCATTGGCTGGGCAAGCCAGACCATGGCGCTGCCGAACAGTCCTCCCAGCGGCTCCAGCAACCCGGTCAGGAAGGCAATCAGGAAGGCCTGGGTGCGGGAGTAGCTGATACCCAGCAGCGATACTGCCACTGCCAGGCCCTCAGGGATGTTTTGCAGGCCGATACCAATGGCCAGAGCGGTGCCCTTGCCCAGGTCGCCGGTGCCGAAACCGACGCCCACGGCCATGCCTTCGGGAAAATTGTGCAGCGCAATGGCGATAATGAACAGCCAGATACGTCGTACATGGCCCGGCTCGGGTCCTTCGCGCCCGTAGTTGAAATGTTCGTGGGGCAGGCGCTGGTGACACCAGAACAGTGCCCCGGCCCCCATCAGCAGCCCGGCGATGACGATCAGTGACGCAAGCCAGGTCAGGCCGGTCAGGTCCTCGCCGTAGTGAATGCCCGGCAGCAGGAGTGAAAAGAACGAGGCTGCGAGCATGACTCCGGCCGCCGCGCTGAGGAGCGCATCTTCCAGCTTCGGGGACAACCGCCGCACCAGATAGACACCCAGCGCGCCGATACCGGTACCCATACCGGCCAGCAGACTGGCCAGTGAACCCAGCCAGACCGGATTGATTTCCGAAACCATGGGGGCTCCCCTGCGAAAAAACGGATCGTGGAACGCCGCGGCCACCCTTTTCACGGCAGCAGGAGCGCTTGCTCCGACGGACCAAGGGTATACCGGATCGCGGCCGGTGTCAGTCCGCTTCCCAGCCAACAACCGTCTGGGACAGGCCGGAAACGTCCTCTAACAGGTATTCGGGATCGAAACCGGCGATGGCCTTCAGGCCCTCCCGGTCCTGCAGAGTGATGCCGTTGGGACCGATAGTGATCAGTTTGCGCTGTTTGAGATCGCCCAGGGTGCGGTTGACGTGCACGGTGCTCAGGCCCAGGGCATCGGCCACCAGCACCTGGGTCAGGGGCAGGTGATTGCAGTTGTGGATATCCACGCAGGCTTTGTCCAGCCGGTACGTCATTTCCAGCAGGAAATGGGCGATCTTTTCCAGGGCCGAGCGGCGTCCCAGGTTGATCAGGCGCTCCACCAGGATGGCCTGGTCCCGGGCCGCAATAAGAAAGAACAGGTTGCACAGCAGGGGGGAGGCCGCAAACACATCGGTCAGGTGGTGTTTGGGAAACGGGCACAGACTGGCATCGGTAATCACCTGCAGGCTGGAGACCCGGCGCCGGAAGGCGAATTCGCGCAGGCCGATGATATCGCCGGGCACATAGATGTCGAGCACCTGGCGAGAGCCATCCTCCATATTCCGGTAGGCGCATGCCCAGCCGCTGCGCACGGTGTAGAAATTCTCGGAGTCGCTGCCCTGGCGCCAGATAACCCTATTCTTGTCGAAATCGCGGGGGCTTTTTTCCAGGGACGCGAGCAGTTTCTGGTCGTCGTCTGTGAGTTCAGAATAATGCTGAAAATGCCGGATTATGCAGCTGGTTGTCATGATCGTCTCGCTGTTATCGAAAAGAAAGCGTACAGGATTCAAAATTCTGAAGCCTTCCTGTTTCACTCTTTATTACAAACAGTCCATAATCTGGAAAGGGAGGCACGGAATGTCATCACCATAACCTAGGTTATGTCGCCTGTACCGGACAGAATGTTAGCTTAAATGGACCAGAGTTCATGGTTCGGACATGTTGTCTGCCAGATGGGGGATAAACCTGCCTGTAGTCTCGGGCTCAGATTGCGCCTCCGTATTGTTTGGGTCGCTGATAGTACTGCCCCGGTATTCCAGGACTGTCTTGGAGGAAAGCAATGGGAACTGCACGCAGAAAACCCGAACTCGCACCGGTACGCCGCCCCGTCATGCCTGATGTGGTCAGCCGCCTGCTCCGGGTGCTTCCCTGGGTGAGGGGCGCGCGGGGTTTCAGGCTGATCAGCTACTCGGTCATTGCCCTGGCCGCGGTAATGCCAGCGCTGGTGTGGAACAGCCTCAGTATTCCGGGCGACGCCTGGCGGGAGCCGGCGCTGCCGTTTTATGGCCCCTTTGTGCTGGCGGGCGGCATCCTGGTGCTGGAAGTGGCACTGATTCTCTGGGTCAAGATGCTGCAGTTTGGCAATGAGCGTGTGCAGCGCAGGCGCCAGCGCCGCAATCCGCCTGCGGCGTCATCACCGGTGGACCTGTTCCGGCACCAGGACGAGCCGGCCGTTCCAGCTTCTGCGGGGGCAGACGGCCAGGCGCCCCGGGGGCAGCCACGGGTCCTGGTGGTGGATGACGATCCCATCAACCGCATGATCCTGCGCAAGCAGTTAATGCGCCTGAACGTGGAGCCGGTCAGTGCCGCCGACGGCCTGGAGGCCCTGGAAACCGTTCGCGAGGGCCGCTGGGACCTGATCCTCATGGATGGCCAGATGCCCCGCCTGGACGGCCCGGAAACCGCCCTGGAAATCCGGCTGCGGGGGCTCCTGCCGGCCGGTGTTCCGATTGTCGGCATTTCCACCAATGACACGCCGGAGTTTCGCGAGCGCTGCCTGAAATCCGGTATGCAGGCCTGTTATCACAAGCCGGTCCGCCGCTTCGTCATTGAGAAGCTGGTGGATGTCTACATCCATCACAGCGTTGCCGAAGAGCCTGCCCATATCCTTGAGCGTACTCTCGCAGAAGAGGCGGACACTGCCTCCTGAGCCGCGCAGCGCGATGACCGAAACCCTTCCGTCAGATTAAGATTCTGCCATCCTGGGCTGTTTTCCGTGTCCCCGTTAGCCGCTATAACTTGTGTTATTTCGGTCACAAAAACACCGGTGTTAGGTTGCCCCACAATCCGGGAGCCCCAGAGACGGAGCATGAGTTCCAGTCGGAGGCTCCTGACACTGTCAGGGAACGTGGAGGACACAAGTATGTTACAGCGAGCCGATTTTTATCCCACCCGGGACGATTTTGTACCGGACATGTTTCCGCGCCAGGAGCCCGTGATTCACAGCACGGGAGTGGCGCGGCAGCGGGGGCCGCTGGATGACCGGCAACTGGACCGGTTCGAACGGGACGGCTTCCTCTGGCTGGAGGGGTTCTTTCCGGAGCAGGCGGTGGCGCCCTTTCTTGAGGAACTCGATGACATGGCCCGGCGTCCCGACATCCGTGACCTGGAGCAGGTGGTCATGGACCGGGAACGTCAGAAGATACGCTCGGTATTTGCCATGCACGAGCTCTCCAGCGCCTTCGACCGGATGACCCGGGACCCGCGGCTGCTGGATATGATCCGACAGATCCTGGGCTCGGAGGTGTACATTCACCAGTCCCGGATCAACTCCAAGGCCGGATTCTGCGGTAACGGCTTCGACTGGCACTCGGACTTCGAAACCTGGCACAGTGAGGACGGTATGCCCGCCATGCGGGCGGTGAGTGCGTCCATCATGCTGACCGAGAACAATCCGTTCAATGGTCCGCTGATGCTGATTCCCGGCTCGCACCAGCAGTTTGTGCCCTGCGTCGGCCGTACCCCGGATGAGAACTGGGCCCGGTCGCTGAAACATCAGGAGATCGGTGTGCCGTCACGGGCCGATATCGATCAGCTCGCCGGCCAGGACCGTATCCAGGCCCCTACGGGACCGGCGGGCTCGCTGTTGCTGTTCGAGTGCAATACTCTTCACGCCTCCAACCGCAACATGTCTCCCTGGCCCAGGGCCAATCTGTTTTTTGTCTACAACAGTGTGGAGAACCGCCTGGCCCAGCCTTTCGCCGGGACCCGCCCACGCCCATGGTATCTGGCGGAGCGGGCGCATACCCGTCCGCTGATCGATAGCCGGCCTTAACGGATCGTCACCTGCCGTCGCCGGGAATCGGCTAACCTGTAGGTAGACATCCATACGCAGGGCCTTTATTCGCTGGCTTTGCCGCGGGCCCTGGACCAAGGCTGCCGGAACCCGGCCTGCCCGGGGCTCCGGACCCATTCCCGAGGAGCACCATGACAGACTGGTTGCTGGCGAATCCGAAAGCCGGCAGGGGTGAGCGCAATGCCCGCTTCTGGCAGGCCCATCTGGCGGATGCAGGGGTGCGGGAGCTGCGGTTATGCGATCTGGAGGATCAACGCTGGATGGAGGAGGTGCGCCCCGGTGACCGGATACTGGTGGCTGGCGGGGATGGCTCCGTCAATGCCGCCGCCCGCCTGTGTCTCGATACGGACACCACACTGGCGGTGCTGCCCTCCGGAACCGCCAATGACTTCTTTCGCAACCTGGGTATCGATGACGCTCCGGAAGCCATCTGTCAGGCGGTGGCGGACAACATCACTCACCAGTTTGATATAGCGGAATTCGACGGGGGTATCTACCTCAATGTAGCCCACGTGGGCCTGGCCACCCTGCCGGCCAGGGATGCCAATGCCAGTGGTGGCACGAAAAAACGGCTGGGGCGGTTCAGCTATGGGCTGTCACTGTTGCGCCGGCTGTTTTCCAAGCGTGGGTTCCGGGCCACCATCCATACCGACCAGGGGGCCGCGACGGGCCGCTGGCTATCGGTCTCGGTGGCCAATGGGGCCTGGTTTGGCGGCGGTATCGCTGTGCCGGGCGCCAGTGCGGTCAGCGGCGAGCTGGTGATCATCGCCGTAAGGCCGACCTCATTGCCGGCCCTGTCCGGCGCCTTTGTGCTTACAAGATTTCTGGGACGGCCGCCGCGCGCCAGCAAGACGGTGATGGAGATGAAGGGGCCCTGGTGCCGGATCACCAC
>JBMCIH010000201.1:0-5130 GCA_048617055.1 Marinobacter sp.
CGTTCACTGACCCAGTGCTGTGCCTTCGCCCCGCGGGTCATGCATGGCTTCCCGGTGGCCGTCGGGGTAGACCGCAATGGCACCGGCCAGGCCGGTGAACGGGCTGAGTTCCGGGATCCACTCGATGTCATGGCCCCGGCGAATCAGGTCGCTGGCGACGCTCTCGGAAATGGTTCGCTCCAGCTTCAGTTTTTCGCTGCTGCCGAAGAAGCTGCGCCCCTGCAGGAAGCGGGGGGCAGACAGGGCCTGGTCCACAGACTGGCGATAGTCCACCATCTGGGTCGCCAGCACCATCTGGGTCTGGGGCTGGCCGTCGCCGCCCTGGGTGCCGAAATAGAACTGCCGGCCGTCGTCCCCCAGCCAGGCGGACGGGTTAAGCGTGTGGGCCGGGCGCTTGCCCGGGGCCCAGCCATTGGCATGGGCCGGGTCCGGGTTGAAACCCGCAGCCCGGTTGAGCCAGAGCACGCCTGTGTCGCCGATCATGCAGCCAGAGCCGAAATCATGGAACAGGCTCTGCATCAGGCAGGCGGTGCGGCCCTCGCGGTCGGTAGCGGCAAGCCAGACGGTATCTGCCGGCCGGCCCTGCTCGGCCCAGGGCACGGCAATCTCCGGGTCGATGGCCGCATAGTCCGCCGCCGCCCGCACCCGGCTGAGCAGGCGACCGGTGTCCAGGGTGCCGCCGGCCGGGTCGCAGAGCTTCTGGTTGCGCTGTCTGAGCTGCGCCTTGATGGCCTCCACCAGATAATGGAAGTAATCCGCACCGCCGTTGGCCATCCTGGACAGGTCGGCGTAATTCAGGGCGTTCAGGGCACTGAGGGTGTACACGCCCTGGGTCGGCGGCGGAAAGTTGTACAGGGTGCCGCTGCGGTAGCGAATACTGAGGGGCTCGCTGTGCCAGGCCCGGGTGTGGGCCAGGTCCTCCCGGGTCAGGCCGTTGCCCAGCCGGTCAAAGCCTTCCGCCAGGGCGGTGGCCAGCTCGCCCTGATAAAAATCCGCCACGCCGGCCCGGGCCAGGTGCGCCAGGGTCGTGGCCAGTTCCGGACGGGTGACCAGGGCGCTCTTGGCGAACAACTGCCCGGTGACATCGCAGCAAAGGGCAGTGAGGTCGGGCAGTTTGCGGATCAGGTCCCGGCGCTGCTGCTGCCAGAACGCCTGGCTGGCGGAAACCCCGTAGCCGTCCCGGGCCAGGATGATGGCCGCTTCCAGCAGGTCGGACCAGGTCATGGTGGAGCCCCAGCGATGCCGGCTCCAGTCATGGGCCAGGTACCAACCCCGCAGGGCGCCCGCGGTGGTGGCCGCCGAGGCCGGGCCGCGGACGGCTATGACCCCGCCCTCGGGCAGGCGCCGGCCAGCCTGACCCAGTCCCAGCAGGGTATTCACCTGCCTGCCGTCGCTGAGCAGCCACAGGGCGTCGCCGC
Organism: Marinobacter sp.; assembly: GCA_048617055.1. GTDB lineage: Bacteria > Pseudomonadota > Gammaproteobacteria > Pseudomonadales > Oleiphilaceae > Marinobacter. The sequence continues at coordinate 1,419 of JBMCIH010000201.1, forward strand.
CGATACCACACATGTGGGGGCAGACCACCGACAGCACCGCACCGGCGGCCGTGGCGGCATCAATGGCGGTGCCACCGGCCTGCAGTATCGCCTGTCCCGCCGCCGTGGCGCGGGAATCGGGCGTGCAGACCACTCCGGTTCGCGATTCGGCCTTCATGCCGTAGACGCCCCCCGGGTGCCAGGGTGAGGCTGGTGCCCGGCAACAAATTCCGCCGACATGGCACTGACCGTCTGCACATGCAGGCGCATCAGGCGTGCGACGCCGTCGGCGTCACCGTCCAGGAGGGCCCGGACAATGGCATCGTGCTCCTCCCAGGATTTGCTGACCCGGTTACTGAGCCGGAACTGCGCCCGGCGGAACGGTGCCAGCCGGTGACGGGTGGCTTCCGCCAGCTGCTGCAGCTGACTGCTCTGGGCACCCTCGAAAATCTGCTGGTGGAAACGCTGGTTGTAACGGGCGTAGTCATCGGCGGTGCCATCCCGCACCAGGTGCATCGATTCCTGATGCAGTTCCAGCAGGGCCTGGCGCTGATCGCTGTTCATCCGCAGCGCCGCCAGTCGTGCCAGAGCCGCTTCCAGCTCCGCCATGGCTTCATAGAGGTCGCCCAGGGCCCCAGGCGACAGGGTGGCGACAATCACGCCCCGGTTGGGGCGGTGGGTCACCAGCCCCATGGCGGCCAGATGACCAAAGGTCTCCCGGATCGGGGTGCGGGACACACCGAAGCGCTCCGCCATGGCCTGGGCATCCAGCTTGGTGCCCGGGGTCAGACGACCACTGATAATGTCGTCCGCCAGGGTCTGGACGATGCTGTCCACCACCGTGCCCTTGCTGCGCCGCTCCGGTGGTCTGGTCACCCTGCTCAAGCCGTCGCTCCTGCGCGAGCGCCGCGGGTGTCCGGCGGATGGGGAATAGCCGCCAGCAGGCTGCGGGTGTAGTCGGTCTGTGGGGCGTCCAGCAGCTGGCTGGCGTCGCCTTCCTCCACCACCACGCCGTTCTGCATCACCATGATGCGGTCGCACAGCAGCCGCACCACGTTCAGGTCATGGCTGATGAACAGGTAACTCATACCCAGACGGTGCTTGAGGTCCTCCAGCAGGTTCAGTACCACCGCCTGCACGGACACATCCAGCGCCGCCGTGGGTTCGTCCAGAATCAGCAGCTTCGGCTCCAGGGCGATGGCCCGGGCAATGCCGACGCGGGCCTTCTGGCCACCGGAGAGCTGGTGGGGGAAGCGGTCCAGCAGGTGCACCGGCAGGCCCACCAGGCCTGCCAGTTCGATGACTCGTTGCTCGCGGTCTTTGCGGCCTACCTCCGGGGTCAGCCGGTGAATCGGATCGCCAATGGACTGGGCCGCGCTCCAGCGGGGGTTGAGGCTGTCGGTGGGGTCCTGGAACACCATCTGCAGCTTACCCCGCAGGGGATGGGCGGCGAATTTCGAGGCCGGTACCGGGGCGATATCCTCGCCCAGGAACTCGATCTTCCCGCCGCTGGTGTCCAGCAACCGCATGATCATGGCGGAGGTGGTGGACTTGCCGCAGCCGCTCTCGCCCACCAGGCCCAGGCTTTCGCCCTCGCGGATCCGGAACGACAGGTCCTGTACCGCCAGGTGCGAGCCTTCGGCGCCGGGCTTGCCGAACTGCTTGCGCAGGTTGCTCACGGTCAGGATCGGCTGCCCCAGGGTGCGTCTCTCGGGCAGCTCCATGGCCCGGGCCCGGGCCTGTGGCGTCAGCAGGTCGCGGATGCGGGAATCCTTGTGGGGCGTGGCCTGCAGCAACAGCCGGGTATATTGCTCACGGGGATGGTGGAACATTTCCGCGGACCCGTTGGCCTCCACGATCCTGCCCTTTTCCATCACCACCAGCCGGTCGCAGTAAGCTGCCGCCAGCCCCAGATCGTGGGTGATCAGCACGGTGGACATGCTGTACTCCCGGGTGAGCTCCACGATCAGGTCCATCACCGCCTTCTGGGTGGTCACGTCCAGGCCGGTGGTGGGCTCGTCGGCAATCAGCAGCCGCGGCCGGCAGGCCAGGGCGATGGCGATCACCACCCGCTGGCACATGCCCCCGGAGAGTTCGAAGGGGTAGGCGTTGTAGCGCTGTTCCGGGTCGCGGATCTTCACCGCCCTGAGCATGTCGATGGCTTTTTCCCGGGCATTGCCCCGGGTGGCCTGGCTATGCTGCATCAGCACATCCGCCACCTGGTGGCCGATGCGGCGGATCGGATTGAGGGCGGCCCGGGGGTTCTGGAAGATCATCGAGATCTCCCGCCCGCGGATGTCCCGCATGTCCTTCTCCCGGGCCTTGTGCAGGGGTATGCCACCGTAGGTGATACTGCCCCCGGCAATACGTCCGGCCCGGTCGAGGATGCGCATCACCGCGTAGGAGGTCACCGACTTGCCGGAGCCGGACTCCCCCACAATGCCCAGGGTCTCGCCCTTGCCAACGGCCAGGGAGATATCATCAATGGCCCGCACCGTGCCCTTGCGGGTGACAAAGTCCACGCTCAGGCGCTGTATATCGAGCAATGGCTGGCTCATGGCGTACTCCTCAGGTGCGGCGCTGGGGATCCACCAGATCCCGCAGGCCGTCGCCGATCAGGTTGAAGGTGAACACCGCCAGCATCAGCGCCATCCCCGGGAACATCACCAGCCACCACTCGCCGGAGACGATGAAGTTGGCACCCTCGGCCACCATGATGCCCCACTCCGGCGTTGGCGGCTGCACGCCCAGGCCGATGAACGACAGGCCGGCGGCGTTGAGGATGGCCCAGCCCATGTTGAGGGAGATCTGCACCATCATTGGCGGCAGGGTGTTGGGGAAGATGTGGCCGAACAGCACCCGCAGCTCCGAGTTGCCGGACAGCCGCGCCGCCTGAACAAAGCCGGCGTTGCGGCGGATGCTCACCTCCGCCCGGGCCATGCGGGCATAGAAGGGCAGGTTGATGATGGCGGTGGCGTAGACGATGTTCTCCACCGTGTTGCCGGCGGCGGCGACAATGCCCATGGCCAGCACGAACAGGGGAAAGGCCATGATGGTGTCCACCACGCGGCCGGTGATGCGGTCGGTCCAGCCACCGAAGTAGCCGGCAAAACAGCCCATAATGGAACCCAGCACAAACGATATGGCCACAGCGGAGACCGAGATCATCAGATCCAGCCGGGTGGCCACCACCACCCGGGAAAAGACATCACGCCCCGACTGGTCGGTACCGAACCAGTGGGTGCCGTTGGGGGCCTGCAACGCCGGGCCCACATCGGTCTCCAGCGGATCGAAAGGCACCAGGTAGGGGCCAAACAGCGCCATGGCGATAAACAGCGCGAACAGGCCGAAGGCCACGCCGGTGACCGGGTTTTCCGAGGCCACGTGACGCAGGTGCTGCCAGTAGCTGGTGCGGGGCGGGCCTTCCAGTTTCGGCGAGGCGGGAGTGCTCATACTGGTCATCTCAGGCCTCCTCCCCGACGCGGGGGTCGATCAGGGTGTAGATCACATCGATCAGCAGGTTCAGGGCGACAAACAGCAGCGCCATGGACAGCACAAACCCCTGGACCGCGGCGTAGTCGGACACCACCAGGGCTTCCACCGCGAACGAGCCGATGCCGGGCCAGGCAAACACCTTTTCCACCAGCACGTTGGCCCCGAGCACGAAGGAAAACACCATGCCCAGGGTGGTCACCACCGGCAGCAGGGCGTTGCGGAAGGCGTAGGTCACCAG
>JBMCIH010000202.1:0-5127 GCA_048617055.1 Marinobacter sp.
TACCGATCAGCGTCATGGTGCCCCCCAGCAGGGAGCCGAAAGCCAGGGGCATCAGCAGGTAGGAAGGTGAGCGCCCGGACTGCCGCGCCATCCACACCGCCACCGGCATCAGCAGGGCGAGCGCCCCCACGTTGTTGACAAAGCCGGAGCACAGGGCCACCACCCCGGTCAGGGTGGCCACCTGCACGGCGGGGCGGTCGCCGACACGCCCCAGTACGCCGGCGATGCTGTCCACCACACCCGCATTCACCAGGCCCTGGCTGATGACCAGCACCGCCGCCACGGTGATCACCGCCGGGTGGCCGAAACCCATGAACAGCTCACCGGAGGGCACCAGCCCGGTCACGGCCACCGCCAGCAGCGCCAGCATGGCCACCAGGTCGAAGCGGATCCTGTTCCAGATGAACAGGCCCAGTGTGGCAAGCAGTACAGCGAAAACTAAGCTCTGATCTGTAGTCAAGCGGTGGGATCCTTACCGATATGCTGTAAAACAGGCTCTTAACACGGAAGCATGTCAAAAATTGCGGCCAACATCACGATAAGTTTATTCCAGTTGCTGGCTCACCCCATCACCACCCTCAAAGGGCGGCGGCTGGGCGGACGCATTGGCGGCGCCCTGTCCTTCCACCCCCGTGACCCGGGAGCGGATCGAGCAGTTCGAAAAGGCACAGTCCGGCACCCATTAAAACAAAAAGGCCGGCGGGATCACTCCCGCCGGCCTTTTTGTGAGATGGCACCGGGCTCCCGGAGGAACCCGGACCAGGAACCGTTCGATCAGAACTGGTTCATGGTATTGTCCTTGCCACCAGCCTTCAGGGCCGCTTCACCTGCGAAGAACTCCTTGTGGTCATCGCCGATGTTGGAGCCGGCCATGTCCTGGTGCTTCACGGTCGCGATACCCTGACGGATTTCCTTGCGCTGCACACCCGCCACGTAGGCCAGCATGCCTTCGTCACCGAAGTAGCCCTTGGCCAGGTTGTCGGTGGACAGGGCCGCGGTGTGGTAGGTCGGCAGGGTGATCAGGTGGTGGAAGATACCCGCTTCACGGGAGGCATCACGCTGGAAGTTACGGCACCACTCGTCGGCCAGCTGGGCCAGTTCGGTGTTGTCGTACTCTTCGCTCATCAGGTTGGCGCGGTCGTAGGCAGACACGTCCTTGCCTTCTTCCTTCCAGGCGTCGAACACCTGCTGACGGAAGTTCAGGGTCCAGTTGAAGGACGGGCTGTTGTTGTAGACCAGCTTGGCATCGGGCACCACTTCGCGGATGCGGTTAACCATGCCGGCGATCTGGCCAACGTGGGGCTTCTCGGTTTCGATCCACAGCAGGTCGGCACCGTTCTGCAGGCTGGTGATACAGTCCAGAACCACGCGGTCTTCGCCGGTACCGGCACGGAACTGGAACAGACCGGAAGGCAGACGCTTGGGCTTCATCAGCTTGCCGTTGGACTTGATGACAACATCGCCGTTGTCGATCTGGGAGGCGTCTTCGATGTAGTCGCCGTCGAGGAAGCTGTTGTACTGGTCGCCCAGGTCACCCGGCTCTTCGGTAACCGCCAGCTTCTGGGTCAGGCCGGCACCCAGGGAGTCGGTACGGGCAACGATGACACCGTCGTCCACGCCCAGCTCCAGGAACGCCAGACGAACGGCGTTGATCTTGGACAGGAAGTCGGCGTGGGGCACGGTGACCTTGCCGTCCTGGTGACCACACTGCTTCTCGTCGGAAACCTGGTTCTCGATCTGGATGCAGCAGGCACCGGCTTCGATCATCTTCTTGGCCAGCAGGTAGGTGGCTTCGGCGTTACCAAAACCGGCGTCGATGTCGGCAATGATCGGCACGATGTGAGTTTCGTGGTTGTCGATCTGCTTGATCAGCTCTTCAGCCTTGGCGGTGTCGCCAGCGTTCTCAGCTTCTTCCAGGGCGCGGAACAGGTGGTTCAGTTCCCAGGCGTCCGCCTGACGCAGGAAGGTGTAAAGCTCTTCGATCAAACCAGAAACAGCGGTCTTCTCGTGCATGGACTGGTCCGGCAGCGGGCCGAACTCGGAGCGCAGGGCGGCAACCATCCAGCCGGACAGGTACAGGTAGCGACGCTTGGTACTACCGAAGTGCTTCTTGATGGAGATCAGCTTCTGCTGACCAATGAAACCGTGCCAGCAACCCAGGGACTGGGTGTACTGAGAAGTGTCCTTGTCGTAGTTCGCCATGTCTTCGCGCATGATCCTGGCGGTGTACTTGGCGATATCCAGACCGGTCTTGAACTTGTTCTGGGCGCGCATGCGGGCAGCATGCTTCGGGTTGATGGCGTTCCAGGTCGGGTTCTGCTTCAGGATGGAAGCAATCTGGTCAACGTCTTTTGCGTAAGGCATGGTCTCAGTCCTTGCAGTTGAGGGTTGAGGATCTTGCAGTGAACCAGCGCACTGCTCAAACTTTGAGCAGATCACCGAAGATTGCGGCTTACTTTAGACACTTCAATCGCATAATTGAAATTTATATTATCTATTTCCGGCATTTTTCTTATGAATGGCAGTGTCGGGCCGCCCGGCTATTGCCAGAGCCCGGGCCAGCCTGCTGAAATTGCGTCGGAAACTGAGCAGGATCATGCTCCCGAACCCATCCGGTGTTATTCTCCCAGTACCTGATCCTGCTCAGGCAAGACCCCATTCGGCAACCGAGGTTCCGGTGTTCTATCTGCAAGCGTTCGGCCATGCCTTTGCACACGCCCTGAAAAACCTCCTGCCCATTGTGGCTGTGGTGCTGTTCTTTCAACTGGCCATATTGCAGCAGGTGCCCGCCAATGCCGCTGGCATGGCCTTCGGCCTGCTGATTGTCGCCGTCGGGGTGGCGCTTTTCCTGCAGGGGCTGGAGCTCAGCATTTTCCCGGTGGGAAAGAGCCTGTCCAACCAGTTCGCCCGGCGCGGTTCGCTGCCTATACTGCTCAGTTTCGGCTTTGCCATCGGCTTTTCCGCCGTGGTGGCTGAACCGGCGCTTATTGCGGTGGCCCACCAGGCGCAGGAGATCAGCGGGGGCCGCATCAATGCCCTGACCCTGCGCCTGCTGGTGGCGGTTTCCGTGGGTTTCGTGGTGGCGCTGGGGGTCTTCCGCACCATCATGGGCTACCCCCTGCACTGGTTCATAATTCCCGGTTATATCACCGTGGTCATCGTGACCTGGTTTGCGCCGGAGGAAATTATCGGGCTGGCCTATGATTCCGGGGGCGTGACGACCAATATTGTCACCGTGCCCCTGATCGCCGCCCTGGGTATCGGCCTGGCGGTTTCCATCCGCGGGCGAAACCCGCTCATGGACGGGTTCGGGCTGGTTGCCCTGGCGGTGATGGTCCCCATGGTCACCGTCCAGCTCTACGGTATCTTCGTTTACAGCGGCGGCGCATCAGACGCCAGTGTGGCCATGAACCTGGCGAATCAGGACGGGGCCCCCGGCGGCCTCCTGAAACTGCTTCTGGATCTGGCGGAAATGGTCCGCGATGTGTTACCGATCATCCTTACGGTCCTGTTTTTCCAGTATGTGGTTCTGCGCCGGGGCCTGGTCAACCCGCCCAAGGTTGTCTTCGGGTTCCTGCTGGTCATTTGCGGACTCTATGCGTTTGTTGTCGGCCTCAAGCTGGGCCTGTTTCCCATTGGTACCAGTATGGCGGAGCAGCTGATTGGCCGTGGAAACCTGGGCTTCATTTACCTGTTCGCCTTCATGATCGGCTTTGCCACCACCATGGCGGAACCCGCCCTGATCGCCATCGGCAAACAGGCCGAAGAAGCGGCTGCCGGTCGACTCGACGGCAATGTCATCCGCCTGCTGGTGGCCCTGGGCGTTGCCATCGGCATCAGCATCGGCGTGCACCGCATTATCGTCGGTGGCTCCATGCACTATTACATCATCGGCGGCTACACCGTGGTCATTCTGCTTACGGCGCTGGCACCGAAGTTCATTGTGGCGCTGGCCTATGATCTGGGGGGCGTGACCACCTCCGAGGTCACCGTGCCGCTGATTACAGCACTGGGTATCGGGCTGGCCACCAATATCGAAGGCCGGAGTGTTCTGATTGACGGGTTCGGGCTGATTGCCTTCGCGTCCATCTTCCCTATTGTTACAGTCATGAGCTACGCCATTGTGATGCAATGGCTGGCGGATCGCAGAGAGGTGAAACCATGAAATTCTCAGCACTTGTCGCCATCGTTCCCGAGGATCGGGAACAGGAATGCATTGACGAAGCCCGGGAGCTTGGCGCCGGTGGTATCACCGTCCTGTCCGGTCGCGGCATCAGCAACACCTCGAAGAAGACGTTTTTCGGCCTGACCTTCGACGGCAGCCAGAGCATCCTGCTCATGGTGCTGGAGAAGAGCCTGTCGCTGGAGATCCTCAAGGCGATACAGCGCCTTCTGATGCCGGAGGGAAACGACTCACAGGGCCTGGTGTTTACCGTGCCTCTGGAACATCTGGGCGGCATCGACATGTCCCAGGTGCACAAATTCGAGCAGCACCTCAAAGACAGCCTATAAGGAGGAACCGGGCCATGAAACTGGTCAAAGATGTGATGATCACCGACGTCATCTGCGTTTCACCCCTGGCCACGCTTCGCGAAGCCCTGAGCCTGATGAAAAGGCACCGGGTGAAGTCACTGGTGGTGGAGAAACAGAATCCCCACGACGCCTATGGCCTGGTCACCTACACCAATGTGCTGAAAGCCGTAGTGGCGGAAGAGGGCGATATCGACCTGCTCAATGTCTACGACGTCTGTGCCAAGCCCGCAATCAGTGTTGGCAAAAGCCTCGCTGTACGGCAGGTCGCCGGGCTGATGACCGACCTCAGCGTCAAGCGCATTCTGGTTCTGGACGACAATGAACTGCAGGGCTTTGTGACCATGAACGACATCATGGCGGTGCTGCTCGAACAGGTCGAATAGCCGCCCGACCGCCTTGCCCTCATCAGGCCTGACAGAGCACCACCAGCCTGTCGCCGGCCTGCAGGTCCAGATAATCGCCTCTGAGGGGATTCAGCGACAGGTGGCGTCCGTGGTCGTCCGGCCTGTTGCGCCAGACCCCCAGCGCCACCTCACCTTCTGTGGCCACGATACGTTCGAGCACCTGGAAGTCGGCGCTCGCCGGCAGCGGATA
>JBMCIH010000203.1:0-5116 GCA_048617055.1 Marinobacter sp.
ATTCGTCAAGGCCACCCGCATCCAGGCCGATGGCGAGCCCGACGCCACCGTCAACGACGGCGACGCCATACTGTTCATGAACTTCCGCGCCGACCGCGCACCGGAGATGACCCGGGCCTTCGTGGAAGAGGAGTTTGACGGCTTCGAGCGCCGCAAGCGCCCGGCCCTGGCGGATTTCGTGATGCTGACGGAGTACGCTGCGGACATCAGGACCTCCTGCGCCTATCCGCCCGAGCAGCTGAAGAACGGCCTGGGAGAATACGCCTCATCCCTGGGCAAGACCCAGCTGCGCATCGCCGAAACGGAGAAATACGCCCACGTCACCTTCTTCTTTAACGGTGGCATGGAAACCCCCTTTGAAGGGGAAGACCGCATCCTGGTGCCCTCCCCCCGGGTGGCCACCTATGACCTGCAGCCGGAAATGAGCGCGCCGGAAGTCACCGACAAACTGGTGGAGGCCATTCGGAGCGGCAAGTACGACCTGGTGGTGTGCAACTACGCCAACGGCGACATGGTGGGCCATACCGGCAAGCTGGATGCCGCCATCAAGGCCGCCGAGTGCATTGACCAGTGCGTGGCCCGCATTGCAGAAGCCCTGGACGAGGTGGGGGGCGAGGCCCTGGTCACCGCCGACCACGGCAACTGCGAGCAGATGACCGACCCGGCTTCCGGCCAGGTGCATACCGCCCACACCGTGGGCCCGGTGCCGCTGGTCTACCTCGGTCACCGCAAGGTCACCCTGAAGGATGACGGCAGCCTCAGCGACGTGGCGCCATCGCTGCTCACCCTGATGGGGCTGCAGCAACCGGCAGAGATGACCGGGCACAGCCTGGTTGTTGTCGGCCAGGGCTGACACCGGCTCCGATGCTGCCCCTCCCGCCTGGCGCGGTAACTGCAAAATGCGCTGCCGGACTGTTCCGGCCGGCGCTGGTTGCGCTGTTGCTTTGTGGCAGCGGTTTCGGGTTCGCGCAGGAGCAGGTCACACCGGCCCAGGTGGAGGCCCTGAAAAGGGATATCGCGGAGATCGACCAGTGGCTGGAAGACGCCGAGGACGACCGCAGCGAACAGGAGCAGACCCTGGCGCGCACCGAGCGGGAAATCAGCCGGCTGACCCGCGAGCGCCGCCAGCTGCAGAAACAGCGCCGCCAGCAGGCCCGGGAGCTGGAAGAACTGGAAGCGTCGGAAAACCAGCTGGAAAAGCAGCTGCGGCAGCAGCGCTCGGCCCTGAAACAGCAGCTGCGGGGTGCCTGGATGGAAGGCCGGGCGCCGGCCATCAAGGTGCTGCTGAACGAAGCCGCCCCGGAAGAAATCGCCCGTACCATGACCTACTATGAGTACCTGAGCGGCGACAACCTGCGGCGCCTGGAGTCGTTCAATGAAACCCTTGCGGAACTGAAAACCACCCGCCAGCGCAAACTGGAAGCGCGCACCGAGGTCGTCCGCCTGGAAGAGCAGGCCGAAGAGCGGCACCAGGCCCTGCAGGAGCAGAAAACCACTCGCGAGCAGACCCTGGCCGCCCTGAAAACCGATATTGCCGAGCGCAGGGATGAGCGCAGCAGCCTGGAAGCGGACCGGGAGCGACTGGAAAAACTGCTCGAGGAAGTCCAGGACGCCATCGCCGACATCCCCTCCCCCACGGAAAACGAACCCTTCCAGAAGCGCCGGGGCAAGCTCGACTGGCCGGCGGAAGGCAAGCTGGTGGCGGCCTTCGGCGGGTCCATGGCCCAGGGCCACCTGCGGCGAAACGGCATCCTGGTGAACACGAGTGAGGAGGCCGACGTCAAAGCCGTTCACTACGGCCGCGTCGTCTTCTCCAACTGGCTGCGGGGCTTCGGCATGATGACTATCGTCGACCATGGCGAAGGGTACATGACCCTGTACGGCCATAGTTCCAGCCTGCTGACCAGCCCCGGCGAATGGGTCAAGGCCGGAGAGACCATCGCGCTGGCCGGACGCACCGGCGGCACCAAGGATCCGGCGGTATATTTTGAACTTCGTCACAACGGCAAACCCCAGAACCCCATAGGCTGGCTCAAGAGCCGGTAGCTCAGCGCCCTTCAGGGGCGCCAAGGCTGACAAACAGGGCCCGGGACGCCATACTGGCACCTGTAACTTGCATCCGGGGTGCGCCCACAGCACCCAGTCTTTATAACAGGAACGCTGAATGAAACGGGTTATTCAAAGTCGTAAAACCACTCTGCTCGGCGGCTTGCTGGCACTTTCCTTCCTCTGCGGCACCACCGCCTCTGCACAGGAAACCCAGGACACCGGTGCGGTTTCGCCCCACCCAGGCTCTAACGGCGAGGAAGCAACCCTGCCCCTGGATGACCTTCGCAAGTTCACGGAAGTCTTCAGCCGCATCAAGGAAGCCTATGTGGAGGAAGTATCCGACGAGGAGCTGCTGGAGGATGCCATCAAGGGCATGCTCTCGGGGCGTGATCCCCACTCAGCCTACCTGGAACCCGAGGAATACGAAGAACTCGAGGAAAGCACCACCGGCGAATTTGGTGGCCTGGGCATCGAAGTGGGCATGGAAGATGGCTTCGTCAAGGTGATCGCGCCCATTGATGATACCCCGGCCCAGAAAGCCGGAGTACAGGCCGGCGACCTGATCATCAAGCTGGGGGACGAGCCGGTCAAGGGCATGTCACTGCAGGATGCGGTGTCCCGCATGCGCGGCAAACCCGGCACCACCCTGACCCTGACCATCATGCGGGACGGCGAGAGCGCCCCGATCGAGCTTGAGGTGGAGCGTGCCGTCATCAAGGTGGCCAGCATCAAGTCCCGGATGCTTGAACCCGGTTACGGCTATGTACGCATCACCCAGTTCCAGGATGAAACCAGTGGCCAGTTCGTGGACGCTGTGGAAGAACTCATGGCCGAGAGTGACGGCGAGCTGGACGGCCTGATCATCGATGTGCGCAACAACCCCGGGGGCATTCTGCAGGCGGCCGTGGAAACCTCGGATGCGCTGCTGGATGAGGGCCTTATCGTCTACACCGAGGGCCGCATCCAGAGCTCCCGGCTGCGCTTCAATGCCAAGGCCGGGGATATTGCCGAAGGCACCCCCATTGTTGTGCTCATCAACGGTGGCTCGGCCTCCGCATCGGAAATCCTCGCCGGGGCCCTGCAGGACCATGAGCGTGCCGTGGTGATGGGCACCCGTTCCTTCGGCAAGGGCTCGGTACAGACGGTCATACCGCTGGATGAGACCCATGCCATCAAGATGACCACCGCCCGCTACTTCACCCCGGATGGGCGTTCTATCCAGGCCAAGGGCATCGCGCCGGACATCGAGGTTCGCCCCGCGACCCTGACCGAAGTCGAAGGCGGCCCCTTCTTCAGTGAGGCCAGCCTGAGAGGCCACCTGGAAAACGGCGAAGCGGACGAGGAAGAGGAGCAGGCGCCACCGGCCGGCGACCAGGATGTAGACCGGGACTACCAGTTGCGTTCCGCCCTCAACCTGCTCAAGGGCATGGGTATCCTCAGCAAGCGTGGAGACACCGAAGAGTGAGATTCGGCGTAATTCTGGCCGGCCTTGCGTTTCTGACGGCAGCGGCTGCGGCCGGCGCGACCGAGACCGATGCGGCGGCTGCCGAAGGGGTGCAACCGACCATCGCCATCATTATTGATGACATGGGGGCCAATGCCATTCAGGGTCAGCGACTGATCGACCTGGACCAGCCGCTGACCCTGGCCTTCCTGCCCTACCGGCGCTACACCACCGAGCTGGCTACCCGGGCCCATCAGCAGCAGAAGGAAGTCATGCTGCATGCGCCCATGGACAATACCCGCCAGATCGGGCTGGGTGCCGGCGGCCTCACCGCGAGCATGGACCAGCTGGCCCTGACCACAACCCTGCGACGGTCGCTGCGGGCGGTGCCCCACGTGCAGGGCGTCAACAATCACATGGGCAGCCTGCTGACCCAGTTGCCGGAACACATGGCCTGGGTTATGGAGGAACTGGAGAACTACCCGCTGTACTTTGTTGACAGCCGCACCATTGCCACCACGGTGGCGGGCCAGATGGCGGAAGAGAAAAAGGTGCCGACCCTGACCCGGGATGTGTTTCTGGACCATGAACAGACCAGGGAATTTGTGGACCAGCAGTTCAAACTGCTGATCCGCATGGCCCGCAAGAATGGCACCGCCATTGCCATTGGCCACCCCCACCCGGTCACGGTGGACTATCTGGAAAAGGCACTGCCGGAGCTGGATGAACAGGGTATCGCCGTGGCCACCGTGAGCGCTGTCTGGGCCATCCGCAACGGCAACCAGCGTATGTTTGCCGAGGACGAAAAACAGGCGATCCTGCCGGCGGTGGCGCGCAAGAAGTAGGCCGGGCACCACGCCCGGCGTTTTTACGGCCTGTCAGCGGACTTCGATGCCCTGCTGCTTCATGAAGGCCTTGGCTTCCGGAATCGTGTGCTGGCCGAAGTGAAAGATGGAAGCCGCCAGTACCGCATCGGCGCCGCCTTGCGTAACGCCGTCCGCCAGGTGCTGAAGCTCTCCCACCCCGCCTGAGGCAATTACGGGTACGGACACCGCGTCACTGATGGCCCGGGTCAGGCCCAGGTCAAAGCCAATCTTTGTGCCATCCCGGTCCATGCTGGTGAGCAGCAGTTCACCGGCCCCCATTGCCACCATCTTGCGGGCCCATTCCACGGCGTCCAGCCCAGTGGGTTTGCGCCCGCCATGGGTGAAGATTTCCCAGCGGGGCATCTCGCCCTCGGCGCTGACCCGCTTGGCGTCGATGGCCACCACGATGCCCTGGCTGCCGAAGCGTTCGGCGGCTTCGCGGACAAACTCGGGGTTGAACACGGCAGCGGTGTTGATGGAGACCTTGTCGGCACCGGCATTGAGCAGCTTGCGGATATCGTCGACGGTGCGTACGCCGCCCCCCACGGTCAGCGGGATAAACACCTGGGCGGCCATGCGCTCGACGGTCTCATAGGTGGTATCCCGGCTTTCATGGCTGGCGGTTATGTCGAGAAAGGTGATTTCATCGGCACCCTGTTCGTTGTACTTGCGGGCCACTTCCACCGGGTCACCGGCATCCCGGATGTCGACAAAATTGACGCCCTTGACCACGCGGCCCTTGTCCACATCCAGGCAG
>JBMCIH010000204.1:0-5089 GCA_048617055.1 Marinobacter sp.
TTCTACGGCGATGGTCTCAAGGACATGCCGGTGGCCGACTGGGCCACCATCGCCAACATGGCCCCGGAATACGGCGCCACCTGCGGGTTCTTCCCGGTGGACGAGCAGACCCTCACCTACATGAAACTCACCGGCCGGGACGACCACCAGCTGGAACTGGTGAAGGCCTACGCCAAGGCCCAGGGCCTGTGGCGCGAGCCCGGTCATGAGCCGCTGTACACCGACACCCTGGAACTGGACATGGGCGATGTGGAGTCCAGCCTGGCCGGCCCCAAGCGGCCCCAGGACCGGGTGCCCCTGACCAAGATGAAATCCGCCTTCGAGCTGGTCATGGAAACCGCCGAAGGTCCCAACCAGCTGCGTGAGGAAAAATGGGAGTCAGAAGGTGGCCAGACCGCGGTCGGTGTGGAAGACAGCTACGAACACCACGCCAGCCAGCCGCTGAATCTGGACGGAGTGAAGTCCCGCCTGGATCCGGGCGCTGTGGTCATTGCCGCCATTACCTCCTGCACCAATACCTCCAATCCCAGTGTGATGATGGCCGCCGGCCTGATTGCGCAGAAAGCTGTAGAGAAAGGCCTGAGCACCAAGCCCTGGGTGAAGACCTCGCTGGCACCGGGCTCCAAGGTGGTGACCGATTACCTCAAGGTGGGTGGCTTCCAGGATGACCTGGACAAACTGGGCTTCAACCTGGTGGGTTATGGCTGCACCACCTGTATCGGTAACTCCGGCCCGCTGCCGGAGGAAGTGGAAAAGGCCATTACCGAGGGTGACCTGACCGTGGCTTCGGTGCTCTCCGGCAACCGCAACTTCGAGGGCCGGGTGCATCCGATGGTGAGAACCAACTGGCTGGCATCGCCTCCGCTGGTGGTGGCCTACGCCCTGGCCGGCAACGTTCGGGTGGATCTCACCAAAGACCCCCTGGGTACCGACCGGGATGGCAAGCCGGTGTACCTGAAAGACCTGTGGCCGTCCCAGAACGAAATTGCCGAGGCGGTGGAGAAGGTCCGCACCGACATGTTCCACAAGGAATACGCGGAAGTGTTCGACGGCGATGAGACCTGGCAGTCCATCAAGGTGCCCGAGAGCAAGGTCTACGAATGGTCCGACAAGTCCACCTATATCCAGCACCCGCCCTTCTTCGAGGGGCTGGGGCCGGAACCGGATGAAATTGAGGACATCCGCGATGCCAACATTCTTGCCCTGCTGGGGGATTCGGTGACCACGGACCATATCTCGCCCGCCGGTTCCTTCAAGGCCGACACCCCGGCCGGGAAGTACCTGCAGGAGCACGGGGTGGAGCCGAAAGACTTCAACTCCTACGGCTCCCGCCGGGGTAACCACGAAGTGATGATGCGCGGCACCTTTGCCAACGTCCGTATCCGCAACGAGATGCTGGACGGTGTGGAGGGTGGCTTTACCCGGTTCGTGCCCACCGGCGAGCAGATGCCCATCTATGATGCCGCCATGAAGTACCAGCAGCAGGGCACCCCGCTGGTGGTCATCGCCGGCAAGGAGTACGGCACCGGCTCCAGCCGTGACTGGGCCGCCAAGGGCACCCGGCTGCTGGGTGTGAAGGCGGTGGTGGCCGAGTCCTACGAGCGCATCCACCGCTCCAACCTGATCGGCATGGGCGTGATGCCCCTGCAGTTCCCGGAGGGTGTGGATCGCAAGAGCCTGAAGCTGACCGGTGACGAAACCATCACCATCGAGGGGCTGTCCGGCGACATCGAGCCGGGGCAGACCCTGACGATGACCGTGACCTACAAGGACGGGTCTACAGACACCTGCGATCTCGTATCCCGGATTGATACCGCCAACGAGGCGGTGTACTTCCGCCACGGCGGGATTCTCCACTATGTGGTGCGGGAGATGATCAAACAGGCTTCGTGAATCCGGTGGCGGCTGCCGGCGGCGCACTTGCCGCCGGCAGACATTCGTGCGACGCTCTTGGCTGAACCGGCAGTTGTATCCGAGGACACGCATGTCATCCCCGCAATCCCCCGATGAAATCAGGGCCAGGCTGAACCTGGAAACCTCCCGTATTGGCTGGCGCGAACTGCAGACCTACTATGCCCGCGGGCATGTGGTACGGGTGGCAGCGGAGCTGGATCTGCTGGAGGTGGCAGCGGAGCTGACCGCGGACAACAAGGACCGGTTCCAGCAGTGGATGAGCCGCGACCAGGTGGGCGACGTCAGCCCGGACCTGGCCCGTGCCTGGTACGACCGGGAAGCGGAACTCTGGGCGGTAGTCGTGGCGCCCTGGGTGCTGGTCCAGGACCGGCATGACCCCAGCCTGCACTGAGCACCCCATGAAACTTCACTATTTCCACGGCCGTACCCCCCTGCACACGCTGGTTCTCTGGCGCAGCGAGCGGCGGGTAGAGTTGCATGTCAAGAAAGTGGCCAGCGGGGTCTGGTCCGTGATTGCCCTGGCCGGCCGGCCCGATGGTCAGCCCGATGCCACCCGCTGCCAGGGGCCCTACCAGGATCGTGAGCGGGCCGAAGCCGGGCTCCGTCAGCTGACCGGAAGCCTGCTGGAGCGGGGCTATGACCCCAGCCGCAATGAGCCTGTCCAGTGGACCGTCTGCGCCCAGCGCCTGGCCCGCGACCTGCGCCTGCAGGCGCAGGACAGCGACGGCCGTTACCGGTTCGACCCGGAGCAGCCCGAACCCACGCTCTGAATCACCAATCGCCGCTACCCTGCTGACATGAGGCTGTAATGCTCACTGGCGCCCTGCTGATCCTGTTGCCGCTGTTCTTCGGCTTTGCCATTCCCCTGCGCCATCCGCCCCTGATGACCCTGGTGCACTACAGTGTCAATGCCCTGGTCTACTTAATCCTGGCCCTGTTGGGTATCGGTCTGGGGCAGACGGAAGGACTGGGGCAGCAGTTCGCGCTAATGGGGGCACAGGTCGCCATGCTGGTCACAGGGCTTCTGGTGCTGAACCTGGCGGGTCTGTGGCTCTGGCATCGCTGGCAGCCCATGACGGCGGACGCCGGCGGTAGCGGTGGTGTGACCAGTTACCGGCGGCTGTTTCTGGCAGCGGCCAGGCCACTGGCTTCAGTGGTGGCGGGTCTGCTGGCCGGCAGCTTCCTGTTGCCGGCCCTGGCCTGGGTGGAGCAGCTGGCAACAGGCGCGCTCATGGCCCTGCTGTTGCTGATCGGCCTGCAGCTCCGTAACGCCGGCCTGTCACTGCGGCGTCTGCTGCTGAACCGTCAGGGCCTGGGTATTGCGCTCACCCTGGCGGGCAGTTCCCTGCTGGCGGGAGTGTTGCTCGCCCCGCTGCTGCAGGTGCCGCTGTTCCAGTCGCTGGCGCTGGCCTCCGGCTTTGGCTGGTACTCCCTTTCCGGCATTGTGGTGGGCGATGCCCTGGGGCCGGTCTGGGGCGGGGTGGCCTTTCTCAATGACGTCATCCGGGAGATCATCGCCCTGGCCCTGATACCCCTGGTGATCGCCCGCCGGCCGGCACTGGCCATCGGTTATGGCGGCGCCACTGCCATGGACTTCACGCTGCCGGTGATCCGCAGCAGCGGCGGGCTCAACTGTGTGCCGGTGGCCATCGCCTCCGGGTTTATCCTGTCATTTATCTCGCCGGTGCTGATGGGGCTGTTCCTGGCGCTGGCCTGATGGCCAGGCTCCCCCTTGTTTTTTGTCAGCTAGCAGGCGCATTATCCATGCTGGTCCGGAAACGGTGGATCTTCGTATGACCATGGGCTGAGCACTGCTGCTCCCCATCACGAGAACGGATTTGCCCAATGGCGTCACAAACACTCCTGGCTGCCCAACCCATCTATAACCGGGACAGTCAGATGGAGGCCGTGGAACTGCTCTACAGGGACGACCAGGGTCGCAGTGCCCTGACCGTGGGGGAGCAGCGCGCCACCAGCGAAGTGCTGTTCAATTTCTGCACCGGTATCACCGACCATGCCACCCAGTATGGCGCACGGGCCTACATTAATGTTTCCACCGATTTCCTGCTTTCCGGTATCGTGCTGCCGGTGGATCCTGACACGGTCATGATCGAGCTGGTGGAGCGTATTGATCCGACACCGGAGCTGGTGGCGGCGGTCCGGCGCTGGTATGACCTGGGCTTCCGTTTTGCCCTTGATGATTTCGCATTCCGGGAAAGCTGGGCACCCCTGCTGGAGATGGCGTCAGTGATCAAGGTCGATGTTTCCCAGTTCACACCCGAAGCCGTGGCCCGCAACAAGGCGGCGCTTGAGCATCTGCCGGTGCGCTGGCTGGCGGAGCGGGTGGAGGACGAGGAAACCCGCGATCAGTACCGCAATATGGGGTTCGATCTGTTCCAGGGCTATTTCCTGGCAAGGCCAAGGCTGATCTCCGGGCAGAAGATGTCACCGTCGGGATTGCAGCTGACCCGCCTGCTCTCCGCGCTGTACCGGCCGGACCCGGACGTGGGCGAGCTGACACGGGTATTATCCCAGGACCCGGAGCTGTCCCTGAACCTGATCCGCATTGTCAACAGTCCGCTCTATCGGGGGCAGGGCAGGATTGCTTCCGTTCGGGAAGTGATTCTCCGCCTTGGCCTGGCCAACCTGCGCCACTGGGTGGCCATGCTCAGCGCCATGCAGACCGTTAACCGGGAACAGGCCCGGCTGGTGCTGACCCGGGCCTATCTCTGCGAAGCCCTGGCCGAGCGCGTCCGGGACGCCGGGCCGGACCGGGAGCAGGCGTTCCTCACCGGCCTGTTGTCAGGGGCGGAGATCATGCTGGGGGTGTCGCCGGACGAGTTTATCGACTCGCTCAACCTGCACCCGGATATGCGCAAGGCCATCCTGTACCACAAGGGCCGCCTGGGCCGCGTGCTCCGTCTGGCCCTGACCCTGGAGCAGGCAGTGGCTATGGGCACCAATCTGGACCAGCTGGATAGCCGGCTGCTCAGCCTCTATGATCACGCCGCCAGCCAGGTTCAGCAATTGATCCGCGAACTCCAGCCTTCTCCATCGTCGACATCCGCTCCGGTTCCCCGGTCAAAGTGACCCCGGTGTACGGAGGCCGGAAATGTGAGTTGGCGGTCTGTCGCAATGGATGGCCCGCGGCTATTATAGTAACTTGCTAATCAAG
>JBMCIH010000205.1:0-5043 GCA_048617055.1 Marinobacter sp.
ATAAAGCCGGGCATGTCCACCCGGGAGTTGATCGCCTCCAGGCACAGGGTGATGCCTTCTTCTGACAGCTTCCGGGCCGCCCAGGCCACATTCTCCCGCAGCGTGCCCCGGGGCCGCTCCTCCTCCACGCCGGCCGGCCGCAGCCCGGCCAGGCAGTTGACCTGCCGGCACTCCAGGGCCCGGGCATAACGCAGGGCATCGTCCACCCCCTGACGGAATTCCGCTTCCCGCCCCGGCAGGCAGGCGATGCCCCGCTCGCCCCCGTCCCAGTCCCCCGGCGGCAGGTTGAACAGCACCTGGGTCAGCCCCTGCTGCCGGAGCTTTTTCGCCAGCAGTGTTTCCGGCCAGGCGTAGGGAAACAGGTACTCCACCCCGCGGAAGCCCGCCTCACGGGCCGAGGCAAAGCGGTCTTCAAACGGCACTTCCGTAAACAACAGGGACAGGTTGGCGGCAAAGCGGGGCATGGCTCAGCCGCCCCCGTGCCGTGCCGGGCGGCCGCCACCGAGGCGCGCACCGTTGACGTGCTCCAGTTCCAGCAGCAGGCCGCTGTGGTCCACGTCGGCATGGCCATTGGCCACCAGCGACAGATAGCTGTTATGGACCTGCTGGGCCAGGGGCAGGGTCAGCCCCTCCGCCCGGGCCTCGTCGAGGATCATGCGCAGGTCCTTGAGCTGGATGCGGGCCGGTGCGCCGGGGGCAAAGTCGCGGTCGATCATCCGCTGGCCGTGCTGTTCGAGGATACGGCTGCCGGCAAAGCCCCCCATAAGAGCCTCCCGCACGGCGGATGGATCGGCCCCGCCCCGGGCCGCCAGCAACAGGGCTTCGGAGACCGCTCCGATGGTCACCCCGACAATGGCCTGGTTGGCCAGCTTGGCCAGCTGTCCTGACCCTGCCGGCCCTATGTGGGTCACCTTACCCAGGACATCTAACACGGGGCGGGCCTGATCCAGGTCCTCCTGGGTACCGCCAGCCATAATGCTCAGACTGCCCGCTTCGGCACCCCGGGTACCGCCGGAGACCGGCGCGTCCAGGTAGCCTGCGCCCCGTGCCGCCGCCAGCGCCGCATGCCGCCGGGCCAGGGCGGGCGGCACCGAACTCATGTCCACCACCAGGGCCCCGGGGCGAAGGGTATCGAGCACGCCCTGGCCCACCAGCACGCCGTCGACCACATCGCCATTTTCCAGCATGGTGATAACAAGGTCGGCATCCGCCACCGCGGCCGCCGGCGTTGCCGCCACTGCAGCCTGCCCCCCGAAAGGTTCACACTTGCTGGCGGTACGGTTCCAGAGGGTCATGGGAAAGCCGGCGGCCAGCAGGTTGCGCACCATGGGTGCGCCCATCAGGCCGATGCCGAGAAAGGTGATATGGGGAGATGTCATCGGTGGTACTCACTCCGCAAACAAAAACGCCACCGGGGCAATGCCCAGTGGCGTTTAAACGTCCTGTGGACAGGGTGGTCAGGCCGCCTCGGCCATCTTCAGCCTTATTTTCTTCATGGCGTTCTTTTCCAGCTGACGGATGCGCTCGGCAGAAACACCGTACTTGTCCGCCAGCTCATGCAAGGTGGTCTTGCTGTCCGTCAGCCAGCGTTCACGCAGGATGTCCTGGCTGCGCTCATCCAGGGTTTCCAGCGCCTGCATCAGGCGGCCGTTGGAATCCTCCGTCCAGTCCGACTGCTCCAGCTGCACCGCGGGGTCGCTGCGGTGGTCCTCCAGGTAATACGCCGGTGCCTGGTAGGCGTTGTCGTCATCGTCATCCTGGGGGCCATCAAAGGCGGTGTCCTGGGAGGCCAGGCGGCCCTCCATTTCCCGCACCACGCGAGGCTCCACCCCCAGATCGTGGGCCACGGCGTTCAGCTCCTCCTGATTCAGCCAGGCCAGACGCTTCTTCTGGCTGCGCAGGTTGAAAAACAGCTTACGCTGGGCCTTGGTAGTCGCCACCTTCACAATGCGCCAGTTGCGCAGAATAAACTCGTGGATCTCGGCCTTGATCCAGTGCACCGCAAAGGAGACCAGGCGCACCCCGTATTCCGGGTTGAAGCGCTTGACCGCCTTCATCAGGCCCATGTTGCCTTCCTGGATCAGGTCGCCCAGCGCCAGACCATAACCGGAATAACTGCGGGCAATGTGAATCACGAACCGCAGGTGCGAGAGCACCAGCGTGCGTGCGGCATCGACATCACCCTCATAGTGGAAGCGCTCAGCCAGCTTGCTCTCTTCCTCTGCGGACAGCACCGGGATACGGCTGGCGGCCTGAATATAGGACTCCAGGTTGGCGCCCGGAACCAGGCGATCAGCCAACTGCAAACTTGTACCCATTCGTATCCTCCCTACCTGGCAATCAAATAATATACCAACTTCAATTATGACCGCCAAGATGTAAATTGGTTCCCGACCCGGTCACTTTTATCAATATAAACAGTAACCTGTGCCCAGATCGTAAAGGACGTCTGAGGTCCAGCCCGGACCGCGATGGTGCTCCGACTGTGGCCAGACCGTCGTTTTCTGTTCTTTAACTTAGATTCCGGTCCCCCGGACCAGCCATACGGTGTTTCCCCTACGCCGGATTGAAGTACCAAAGGAAAACACCCATATCAAGAACTGGTGTTACATCGAATCAGACTAACACAGACAGAAGCACAAGGGATTACCAAGCCTTCAGGAAGCGCTTGCAGCGGCTTCAGCCCGCCCCGGGTATTTCCCCCGGTTCAATGGCATCCAGGTGACGCCGTACCGCCACCCAGGCACCGGCCCAGCCCAGCGCGATACCAACCAGCAACAGCCCCAGCATACCGTCAATGGGCAGCCCGCTGAGGGAGAACTCGCTGTTGTAGAGTACCGCCAGTTCCCTCACCGGGCCATTGAGCCACCAGATGGCGAGCTGCAGGATCACAATGGCCACCAGGCCGCCACCCAGCCCGTACCAGGCACCGGTATAGAGGAACGGACGACGCACGAAGGCATCGGTGCCGCCCACCAGCTTGGCCACCAGAATTTCGTCCCGGCGGTTCTCTATGGCCAGCCGGATGGTGTTGCCGATCACCAGAATCACGGCGGCGGCCAGCAGTACGGTCAGCACCCAGACCGCCCGGGCGATCAGATCCGTCATAGCCGCCAGCCGTTGCAGCCAGCCCAGATCCACCTGCACCCGTGCCACCGGATCCAGCGCCTCCATGGCGCTGGCCAGCCGGTCCACGCCGTCAGCGGTGCGGGCTCCATCCACCGGCGTCACCAGCAGGGTATGGGGCAGGGGGTTCTCGTCCAGGTAGTCCAGCGCGTCCGACAGGCCAGAGCTGGCCCGGAACTCCTCCAGGGCCTCGTCCCGGTGGATGAGCACCACGCCATCCACGTCTTCCCGGCCCGCCAGCCGCTGCTGCAGCTGCTGTGCCTCGTCACCGGTCACCCCGTCTGCCAGATAGACGGTTACCCGGGCCGCGCTTTCCCAGCCTGCACTGACCCCCTGCAGGCTGGCCAGCAACAGCAGCAGGCCCACGGGCAGGGCCAGCGCGATGCCCATCACGGCCCAGGTCATGGCGCTGGCCACGGGCGCCCGCCAGAGCCGGCGGGCGCTGTCCCGGGCCACCTTGAGATGATGAGCACGGTAACCGGCCAGCAACGACCCGACGGAAGCGCGGGTGCGGCCCGCCCCCCGGCTCTGGCGCCGGGCGGGCGGAGGTTCCCGGCGGCTCACGCCATACCTCCGGCCAGTGACGGCGCACCGGCGAGAAGTTCCCCGTGAGACAGGGTCAGCCGCCGCCGGCCCATGGATTCGATCAGGGCAATGTCATGAGTGGCGATAAGCACCGTGACCCCCACCTGGCTGAACCGCTCGAACAAATGCATGATGTCCGCCGACAGCTCCGGGTCAAGGTTACCGGTGGGCTCATCCGCCAGCAGTACCGGCGGCTTGTTGACCACCGCCCGGGCAATACCGACCCGTTGCTGCTCGCCCCCGGAAAGCTGGATCGGATTCATTTTTTCCTTGCTCAGCAGACCCACCTTGTCGAGCGCGGCCCGCACGCGCCGGCCGATGTCCTGGTGGGCCACGCCCATGACTTCCAGCGGCATGGCCACATTGTCAAATACGGTGCGGTCGAACAGCAGCTGGTGGTTCTGGAACACGGCGCCAATGTGGCGGCGGACATAAGGCACCTTCCGGCGGGGCAGGGTGTTGAGCAGCTGTCCGCCCACGATAACCTTGCCGGCGGTGGGCCGCTCCATCAGCAGAATCAGCTTGAGCAGGGTACTTTTGCCCGCCCCCGAGTGGCCGGTCAGAAACGCCAGTTCACCCCGGCTCAGTTCAAACGAGACGTGGCGCAACGCCGTATGGTCGCTGTCATAACGCTTGGTGACCTGCCGGAATTCAATCATTGCGGCCTGTTTCCTGTTGCGGTGCACGCCGGGTCAGCAGCGGGTGATGTCTCAGTCGTCAAACAATGCGTCCACGAAGGTTTCCGGCTCGAAGGGCCGCAGGTCTTCCACCTGCTCACCCACACCGATGTAGCGGATCGGCAGGCCCAGCTGACGGGCAATGGCAAACACGATGCCGCCCTTGGCGGTGCCGTCCAGCTTGGTGAGGGTGATGCCACTGACTCCGACCGCCTGCTGGAACACCTGGGCCTGGCTCAGGGCGTTCTGGCCTGTGCCGGCGTCAAGCACCAGCATGACCTCATGGGGCGCCGACTCGTCCAGCTTCTTCATGACCCGGACCACCTTCTCCAGTTCGGCCATGAGATTATCCTTGTTCTGGAGACGTCCCGCTGTGTCGGCAATCACGACATCAACGCCCCGGGCCTGGGCCGACTGCACCGCGTCATAAATCACCGACGCACTGTCGGCGCCGGTGTGCTGGGCCACCACCGGCACCTGGTTGCGTTCACCCCACACCTGGAGCTGCTCCACCGCCGCGGCGCGGAAGGTGTCCCCGGCCGCCAGCATCACACTGCGACCCTCCTGCTGGAACTGGCGGGCCAGCTTGCCAATGGTCGTGGTCTTGCCAACGCCGTTGACGCCCACCATCAGCATGACCCAGGGCTTCTTGCCG
>JBMCIH010000206.1:0-5036 GCA_048617055.1 Marinobacter sp.
CAGCCAGCGGTATGAACTCGACCGGTGGCACCAGGCCCCGTTGCGGGTGGTTCCACCGGATCAGGGCTTCCACGCTGCCAATTTCGAAGGTGGTCAGATCCAGCTGGGGCTGGTAGTAGAGCTCAAACTGGTTGCGGGCCAGGGCTTCGCTCAGGTCATTGTCCAGCTCGAGGCGGCGGACCTCCCGCTCCTGCATGCCCTCGGTGTAGAAGCGGTAGGTGTTGCGGCCCTGCTCCTTGGCACGGTAAAGGGCAATGTCGGCATTGCGCAGCAGAATGTCCGCGACCAGCCCGCTCTGGGGATACACCGCCACCCCCATGGTGGCGGTAACATGGTGCTTCTCGCCCTGAATCTCGAACGGCCTGGAAAAGCAGCCCTTGAGCAGCCCCAGCAGGTGGATAACGTCGTCTATATTTTCCACATGCTGCTGGCACACCATGAACTCGTCGCCGCCGGAGTAGGCCACCAGCACCCGCTCGTCGCTGAGTTTATTGAGCCGCCGTGCCACCTGCACCAGCAGCTCGTCACCAAACTGGTGCCCCAGGGAGTCGTTGAGCATCTGGAACCGGTCCAGGTCGATCATGATCAGAGCCACCTGGCGCATCTGCCGGTCGGCCTGGGTCAGGGTGTGTTCCAGGTCCTCCATGAAGAAGCGGCGGTTGGCCAGGCCAGTCAGGGTATCCGTGGACTGCAGCCGGGCCAGATCCTGCTGAACCGCCACGCGCTGGTCGATTTCCTCTTCCAGTTCCCGGCGGGTCCGCAGCAGAGCCTGGCTGCGCTTGAGGATAAGCTGGGTCAGCAGGATGGACAGGGAGATCAGCACCCCCAGGGTCGTCATACTGATAAAGGTCACCCACGGCCAGTGGCTGCGATAACGTTCTACCCAGTCGTAGGTGGGTGTGGCCCGCAGTGTCCATTCGATCACAGGAAGACTGATTCCGGTGGTGTGGCTGAACGTTTCGTGTGCAGGATCTCTGGCGGGAAGGGTAAAGGCCACCTCGCCATCCTCGATCACCTCCAGACGGAAATCACCCCGGATACGGGAATCGATCAGGGCATTGGACAGGCCTTCCATACGGAAGACACCGGCCACGAAGCCCCGGTTGGCCTCACCGGCGCCCACCGGCGCGTACACCACCAGCCCCTTTCCGCCCTGGTTCAGGCGGATGACACCGGAGATATCCAGCCTGCCCTGGCGCTGGGCCGCTTCCAGTTGCTGACGACGTTCTTCGGAAAAGGCAACGTTATACCCCAGAACATCTTCGTTGCCTTCCAGGGGTTCGACCCAGCGAATCACAAAGTCGCGATCGATCCATTCTACCGCCTGAAAGGTCTGGAAGTCCTTGAGGTAATTGCGGGCATCCTCCCGCCAGACAGCTTCCGGCAGGTCCGGCTGTACCTCAAGCCGCTGGGCCATCCGGCGCAGAGACATGACGTGATCGAGGAAATCCTGCTCCATCCGGCGGGTCAGAGCCTCGGTATCGGCGGCCAGAGTCTGGCGGATCCGGGTGTCTTCCTCGGAATCAAGACCGGCCTTCAGGCCCAGGGCGATGGCCAGGAACAGCAGCAGAACAATGGCAGGAAACGCCGGTTTCATGAGCTGGCGCACGAGGACGACAGATACTGGAGGTGTTAGCGGCACACAGGGCTCCCGCGAAAAGCAGTCGATGGTCGTTTGTTATTGTTGTTATCCGGGGTGTCTCGCCAGAGGCCGGTTACCCTGGTCGATAGGTTTTCTAATCTGTCATAACTTCAGTCAGTTTAAACTGCGCCAGGTCACTATTCTTTCATACTTTACGGTAAGGCCGTGGCTCGGGTGCCGGTTCACCGGAGACTGTGCCTCCCCACGGACGGCGGTGGCAACCTTGGCCGGCCCAGACTGGGCGTCAGTCCCGGCCGGACACCAGCTGCAGGAATTCCATACGGGTAGCCTGGGAGCGGCGGAAGCCGCCGAGCATCATGGAGGTTTTCATCACCGAGTTCTGCTTTTCCACGCCCCGCATCATCATGCACATGTGTCTTGCCTCGATCACCACCGCCACCCCGGAAGCCCGGGTGACCTGCTCCACCGCTTCGGCGATTTCCCGCGTCAGGTTCTCCTGGATCTGCAGGCGCCTCGCGTACATATCGACAATACGGGCGAACTTGGACAGGCCCAGCACGGTGCCGTCGGGGATATAGGCAATATGACACTTGCCGATAAACGGCAGCAGGTGGTGTTCGCACAGGCTGTATAGCTCGATGTCTTTCACCACCACCATCTCATCCATGGACGATTCGAATACCGCACCATTGACCAGTTCCTCGAGGGTCTGGTTGTAACCGCGGGTCAGAAACTGCATGGCCTTGGCGGCCCGCCTGGGAGTGTCCCGCAGGCCTTCACGGTCGGGATTTTCACCCATGCCTTCGATAATGGCCCGGTAACTGGCGGAAAGGGAGTCGAGAACGTCTGTCATATGGGTCCCGTTTTCGGTGGGGCGTGTCTGAGCCCGCCATTGTAAGCCATGTTGGCCGCGAACAGTATCCTGGCGGACGGGGCTTTCCGCCCGCGGCCGGCTCCGGGCCGGGCGGAGCGCTTATGGCAGAGCCTGGCAGACTTCGATAAACTCGCGCTCAGTTCCATCGCCGGCCGGCTGCGTCGTCCGGCCACCCGCGAAGCCAACCAGGGAGGGCTTGCCATGCCAGCCATACACAGCCGATCGCCGGCACTGACCATCAGGGCGGGGCGGAGGGCGCTGGAGCGCGTCAGGGAGCGGGGGTTGCGCCCGGAAGATGTTCATGTGATTCCCGGTGCCGCCGGCGGGCCCAAGGCCCTCGGGCTGTCCGGCCTGGACCGGGCCATCTTTGGTGAGTGGCTGTTGCGGGCGCCCCAGGAGCGGGCACTGATCGGCTCCTCCATCGGCAGCTGGCGTTTCGCTGCCGTGGCCTCGTCGGATGTTCCCGCGGCGCAGCTGGCGAAACTGGCGGAGCTCTACACCTGTCAGCGGTTTTCCAGGGGGGTCAGCCCGGCCGAGGTGACCCGCAAGAGCACCCGCTTCCTGGAGGAACTGATCGGGGGACGGGAGGAGGCGATTCTGGAGCACCCCTGGTACCGGCTCAGCATCGTGGTGGTGCGCAGCCTGACCGGTCTGGATGACGATACCCGTGGCCGGCTGGGCCTGGGCCTGATGAAGGCCATCAGTGCCAATATGGTCAGCCGGCGCCACCTGGGCCGGTTTTTTGAACGGGGCATCATCCATGACCGCCGCCTGCCGGCCCCCCTGGCCAAGCTGGTGGACTTCCCCAGCCATCAGGTGCCACTGACCCGGGACAACCTGATTCCGGCGTTGCTGGCCTCCGCCTCCATTCCCCTGGTGATGTCCGGCGTGCGCAATATCCCCGGCGCCCCGGAAGGCGTCTACCGGGACGGCGGCCTGCTGGACTATCACCTGGATCTGCCCTGGCAGCAGCCCGGTGTGGTGCTGTACCCGCATTTCACCGACAAGGTGGTTCCCGGCTGGTTCGACAAGTCCCTGCCCTGGCGACGGGGCGACGCCGGTCGCCTGCAGGATGTGGTGCTGGTGGCCCCTTCCCGGGCCTATCTGGAATCGCTGCCGGACCGGAAGCTGCCGGACCGCAAGGACTTCGAGCGTTTCGCAGGGGACGACGCCGGCCGCGAGCGCACCTGGCGTACCGCCATAGCCCGCAGTGAGCGGCTGGGGGAGGAGTTCCTGGAACTGGTGGACTCGGGCAGGATCAGGGATGTGCTCCAGCCCCTGTAGGGTTGCCCGGTTTCGGCTACTGCCTGGGTGTCAGCGACACCCGGAACCCGGCACAGCCGCTGAGGGGATCTTTCAGGGCCCTGACCCTCAGCGCCACGGGCAGGGTTTCCCCCTCGCGAGTGACCACCGCGGTATCCAGCCGTTGTATGCCCTGGTCGCGCCGCGCGGCGTCAAAGGTCATCGCCAGCTCCCGCTTTTCTTCGTCGGGGAACAGGGCGTCCAGCGGCATCCCCACCAGTTCCGTGGACGGAATGTTCAGCAGCGTGGCGGTCTGTGGTGACAGGTAGCCGATATGCCGCCCCTCGTCCAGTTCGGCAAAGATGCCGGCGCCCAGTTCAATCAGGTCCCTGGCCCGTCGGTCACTCTCCTGCAGCGAGTGTTGCAGGATGTTCTTCTCGACCCGGGTGTTGTCCAGTTGCTGGCCCAGGCGCCGGGTCCGGCGTGTGCGGCGCAGCAACAGCCTTCTGAGATGAATCATCTGCCAGCTGGCCCAGGCGCTCAGGCCGGTTGCCAGCAGGGTCACCGTCAGCCCCACCAGCCAGGCCGGCCAGAGCGCCTGCTGCTCGAGGTGGTCGATCCAGTCGGTGCCGGGCCGGGTGCTGATCATCCACTGGCGATCGGCCAGCGTTACCGTGGACCTCATTGCCGGCAGTGTCAGCGAGGGGGGCGAGGACGCCGGCAGTGAGGCGAGGGATTGCCGTGCATACTGACTGTTGTCGTGTACCTTCACCTGCCAGCGGGGGTCGTGGATGCCTTCAAGCTGTTGCTCAAGCCAGACCTGGGGGCGGAGCACGACCGCGATCAGCCGGCTGTCATCCTTACCCCCGTTGCCAGCGGTGACCGGCACAAACACCCGCGCGGCCCGCTGCTCACCGCCGTTGCGTTGCAGGCTGGTGACCGTGGTAGCGGTGGCACGGTTCTCCTGCAACGCCTTTTCCAGAGCATCGCGCCAGTGGCGCACCGAGGTGGCCACAAGCCCCAGGCTGGCTACACCAGCCCCGGCATTGTCCTGGAGCACACTCTGGCGGATTACCAGGTACTGGTCGGCCTCCCCGGCAGGCTGGCTCTCGAAGGGCCCGGTCCAGTGGGTGAAGCGCACGAACTGATCGGCCTGCTCGCTCAGCTGCCTTTCCACCATGGGACGCTGGTCATCGCTGACGGCGCTCAGCAGCTCCAGCCCGCTCACTTCCGGGAACGCCCGCAGGAACCGGTCGGCCTGTCGGGTGAACGTCTGCAGGTCAGAAGCGTCCAGCCTGTGGGCCGCCGTGGTCATGT
>JBMCIH010000207.1:0-5005 GCA_048617055.1 Marinobacter sp.
CCACCTGTACCGGAACAGCGCCGTCAAGGCGCTACGCGCCATGCCTGGCGCACAACGCAAAGGGCGACCTTCCGGTCGCCCCTGCTGGATAGTCCGCCGCACTCCCTGCCGGTAAACAGGCCGAAAAGCGGCTCAGGATTTACGCGGCTTTACGTAGAGGATGAGGCTGTGGTCGACGATTTCGTAACCGTGCTCCCTGGCAATCTTCTGCTGGCGTTCCTCGATGACCTCATCCACGAACTCGATGACTTCGCCGGTCTGAGTGCAGACCATATGGTCATGGTGGTCATCACCGGCCATTTCGAACACGGCGTGCCCGCCCTCAAAGTTGTGACGAAGCACCAGCCCGGCAGCCTCGAACTGGGTCAGTACCCGGTAGACGGTCGCCAGGCCCACGTCGTCACCCTGGTCCAGCAACTTCTTGTACACGTCCTCAGCGCTCAGGTGGTGCTCTTCAGAGTTCTCGAGGATGTTGAAAATTTTCACCCGGGGCAGTGTGACTTTCAGCCCCACTTTGCGCAGTTCGGCGTTTTCAGATGACATAATGCTGTTCGCTCTTTGGTGAATTCAGTGCTTCCGGTATTATAGCGCCTTAATCGCACTCATAAACCGTTTCATTTTCCGGCCAATAAGGACGCCTGTCCCTGATGCACCTGATCCCCAAGCTTGCCCCTGTACTCCTTCTGACCCTGCTCGCCGGCTGCGTGTTTCCCGGCGTCTACAAGATCAATGTGCAGCAGGGCAACATCGTTACCGAGGAAGACATCGACCAGCTTGAGGAGGGCATGACCCGCTCACAGGTACGGTCGGTGCTGGGCACACCACTGGTGCTGAATCCGGCGGACACATCCGTGGAGTACTATGCCTACACCTTCCAGGAGGCTGGCGGCGAGATTAAAGAGCAGAAGGTGATCCTGCACTACGACGGCGACACCTACAGCCACATGGAAAAGCAGTTACTGGACGACCTGCCTGCCTACTGAAAGCGCTTTATTCTGTTTCCTGCTTCTTGCGGGCCCGGTTTTTCCGGGCCTGCTTCGGGTCGATTTTCAGAGGCCGGTAGAGTTCAACCCGGTCCCCCGGCCTCAGCACATGCTCCGCCGGTGTCTTAACCACCTTGCCAAAAATACCCATGTCGGCCTTTTCCGGGTCCAGGCCCGGAAACAGCTCCGCGATGCCTGAGCGGCGGACCGCCGCCAGCATAGTGGCCCCTTCTTCCACCTCAACCGGCACAATCTCCTGGCGCTCCGGCGTTGCATATGCGACTTCGACCAGCATCAGCGACCCACCGCAATATCAGAATAGATCTGGTTGGCCCGGCGGCAGAAGGCCTCCACCATGGTATTGGCGGCCTGACTGAAGATGGGACCGAAGGTCATCCGCGACAAGGAGCCGGAGAACTCGAAATCCAGCTCAAGGGTAACCTTACAGGCCTGTTCAGCCAGAGGCCTGAAGTGCCAGCGCCCTTCCAGATTACGAAACGGTCCGTCCACCAGTGTCATATCAATGCACTCGGGCGAGCGCAGCTCATTACGGGTGGTCAGGCGGTGGCGTATACCCCCCTTGGCCACATCCAGAGAGGCGATAACCTGCACATCAGTACGTTCGTGCACCTGCGCACCGGCACACCAGGGCAGGAAATCGGGATAGCGGGCGATGTCATCGACCAGGGAAAACATCCGCTGCGCTGAGTGCATCACCAGGGCACTTTTTTCGATCTGATGGGGCATGCAGGGCTTCCTACGATTAACTACAGCCTACATGATATATGATTTGGCCCGCCTTGCGGCATAGCAGGCTTCAGAAATCCGCGGCGCGGCCCGGCCCCGTGCGCTCGGGTGCTTCCTCCTCCCTGGCAGCCTTCTCCCCGGAGACCTCATGCTCATGGATCGCTCCCGCGCACCAGCCAAAATCACCGTTCTCGCACAGTAACTGCAGGGAGCTCGCGGAATATCCGAAACCCACCGCCATCACCACTGCCGGCAGCAGAAACCGCAGCACAAAATGCCAGATGCGGGCCAGCCATTCGTGGGTATCCCCCAGCAATCCGGAAAGATAGCCCACCGGGGCCCGCCAGCCGAGGAATACCGACAGCGCTGCTGCCACCACCGGTATTAACACTCCGCTGGTCAGCAGCTCGATCCACCGAAAAGGCGTCAGCCCGGCCCAGCTGACGTCCGACCAGATATTGAACGAGTACAGGGTGATCAGGCCGGCAAGCCACGCACAGACCAGCACCAGCAGAACCGACACCGGGCGGGGGGCCACGGCCCACTCCCTCAGCCAGCCCACCACCGCCTCCATCAGCACCAGTGCCGACGTCCAGGCAACCAGCATGATCAGCGTGAATACTCCCGTCGCCAGCAACTGATGCGATGCTACTTCACTGAGGCCCACAGGCAAGGCCACAAACACCAGCCCGAAGCCCCGGGCATCGCCGGCGCTGTTGACTGATTCCGCTATGCCATAGATCACCACCCCGGCGAGCACACCCACCACCGTGTCAAGCAGTGCCACAGCAACCACGGAGCGCTTGAACGGCGACCCCGGCGCCATCAGGGCCCCCAGCACTGCCCAGATGCCCAGCCCGATACCCAGCGTATAGAAGGCGTGAGACAGGGCGAACCACACCGTCCGCAGGCCGACATCCTGCCAGCGGAACCCGGCCACGTCCTGCAGGGCCTGGACTGCCAGGCCCTGACGCCAGGACCACCACACCAGTCCCACGAGCAGCAGCAGAAACAGTGGCACCACCAGCCTGAAAGCGCGCTCCACCAGCCTCTGCCGATAGGCCACCCCGCCCACCAGCACAATAAAGAACAGATGCCAGGCCATGAATGCCCGGTACTCATGGGGGTCTTCCACCAGCTCCCCCAGCAGCCGGGCCATGGAAACAGGCGTGGCATCCGCAAAGCGCCCCAGTGCACCGTAAAAGAGGTAGGCCAGACAGATGGAACCGATAACCAGGGTGATAGACAGCACCAAAAAGCCCGACAGGACACTGATGCGGCCAACCCAGCGCCAGCGGGGGGAAAGGCGCAGCGCCGCGGCCTCACCACGCATGGCCAGTACCAGGTTGTGGCGGCTGTGCCGGCCCAGCGCGGTTTCTGCCAGTTGCAGGGGCAGTGTAACCACCAGCAGGAACGCCAGATAAAGCAAAATGAAATAGCCGCCCCCGTACTGGCTGGCCAGCCAGGGGAAGTACCAGAGGTTTCCCAGGCCGATGGTGGTTGCAGCTGCCGCCCAGAAGAATGTGCTTCGCCCCGTCCAGAGTCCCAGTGTGGTTTTTGGTGGTATTGGCATTCGATTCCCTGTTGAATACGGCAATAACGGTCTAACACCGTGGATCCCGCCCGGATTTGCGACGGCAGCCCCACGGATTGTAGCCGAAATCAGCAGTATAGGGCCCTGCTGATGACCCCATAATGCCACCTGAGTTACAATCTTCCCCTTGTCTGCCGCCGGATCAGCCCCATAGACAGACACCGAATGTCCAACGGAAACACTTCATGAGCAAGAAGAAACCGGCAAACTCCGGGGGCACCATCGCCCTCAACAAGAAAGCCCGGCACGAATACCACATCGAAGAGCGCATCGAGGCAGGCGTACAGCTGCTGGGGTGGGAGGTCAAATCCCTGCGCGCGGGCAAGGCCCAGATTACCGAGGCCTACGTACTCTTCCGCGAGGGTGAGGCGTTTCTGTTCAACGCCCAGATCACCCCGCTGAACACGGCCTCTACCCACGTGATTGCTGATCCCACCCGCACCCGCAAGCTGCTGCTGCACGCCAAAGAAATCGCACGGCTCATGGGCAAGGCGGAACAGGCCGGCCACACTTGCGTACCGCTGGCCCTGTACTGGAAGAAGAACAAGGTGAAATGCGAAATCGCCCTGGTGAAGGGCAAGAAGCTCTATGACAAGCGTGCCACTGAGAAGGAAAAGGACTGGAACCGCCAGAAGCAGCGCATCATGCGGGAAAACATTTCTGGCTAGCCGTTCAAGCACTAGGGACAACTACCGACGCCGTTACGGCGAAAGTGCTTGAAGTGGGCGGAATCAGCCCCATATACTGATCATACAAGGGGGCGACATGGCTTCGACGCCGGTAACGAACCCTTGGGTGCATGTCGAGATGGCAGCGAATCTCGTTAATCCAAAGCTGCAAGCAATAGTCGCAAACGACGACAACTACGCACTGGCGGCGTAAGCCGCCAGTCGTCCTGACCCGGGTGCCTGTAAACGGGTATTTCAGGACGTCATAGCTAACAGGCTGCTCCTTTAACCAGAGCTCACTGGTTAAAGGCTAAGATCCAAAGAGCTCGCCTTATGCACCCTGGCCTTCGGGTCGCATAAGGTTAAATGAATAGAAGGACACTAAACATGTAGAGCTCAAGGCAGAGTACTGGCGGACGCGGGTTCAATTCCCGCCGCCTCCACCAAACAACCCTAAAAAAGCCCCTGATTTCAGGGGCTTTTTTTTGTTTCGAGCAAATCCCCGCCGATGTCCCGGTTTTCGGACCGTTTTGCCCCGGCCCACTTATTCCGCCTGAAACAATTCGTCACCAAACTGTTTCAAGAAAAAATCCGCCGGGCCGATACGCTGCACTATAGTGATCCACTTGCTAAAACCTCATCAGGAGTCCATCCGTGAAGCGTGTATTTTTCCTTTCCTGGCGGCAGAAATTCTGGTTGTTGATTGCAGCCACATTCATCGGGTTGGTACTGGTGGCCCTGGCGGCATTGCGGGGGCTGGATCAGGTTTCGGAGTCCTATGAGGCCCGCGCCACGGCCAATACCTACGAAAATGCGTCGCTGACCCTCTGGAGCGAGTGGCTGAAGGTGGAAAACCTCAGCACCGGCCTGGGTGCCGATGAAGCAGACGACTATCAGCAACTGCTGGGGGCGCTCGGCCAGCAGGCGGAAGATCTGGCCGGTCTCACGGATGCCATTGCCGATGACCATATCCGCTCCACCGCGCGGGATATCGAGCAACAGGTGGCGAACTA
>JBMCIH010000208.1:0-5003 GCA_048617055.1 Marinobacter sp.
CACTTCCCGGTACAGGCTCTGATCCCTTACCTCGCTCAGGTCATTGATCAGGGTCATGGCGCGGGCATACTCTCCGGCATTGACCTGTTCCACCAGCTCGGAGGCCTGTTCCTTGAGTTTGCTGGCGATTTCCGGGTCAAGGCCGGGGTTATTCTGGTTCTCTTCGCTCATGGGAGCACATCCGGACGGTCAGTTCAGGGTTGAAAGCGCCACCGCGCCTTACTGAATACGTTCGAAGATCTTCTCAATCTTCTCTTTGAGGACGGCGGCCGTGAACGGCTTGACCACGTACCCGTTGACCCCGGCCTGGGCTGCCGCCACGATCTGGTCGCGCTTGGCTTCGGCGGTCACCATGAGGATCGGCAGGTCCTTCAGTTGCTCATCGGCCCGCACCGCCTTGAGCAGGTCAAAGCCGGACATGCCCGGCATATTCCAGTCGGTGACCAGAAAGTCGTACTTGCCGGTTTTCAGCATGGGCAGGGCGGTATTGCCGTCGTCCGCCTCGTCGGTGTTGGTGAACCCCAGATCACGCAACAGGTTCTTGATGATGCGCCGCATTGTGGAGAAGTCGTCCACAATGAGAATTCTCATGTTCTTGTCCAATGGGACCTCCAGTTGGTCGTCGCCGGAATATTGACCTGGCCCCTGCTGTCCAGGGGCCGTGGAAAGACTGTCGATGCATGCCCGAAATTGTTGTCAGATCCCTGGCGGGTGGCGTCATTCTAGCAGTCTGAGCGTCGCTTACCGTTTCAATGTGTTATCGCACGATACGGCACATTTCAGCGTGACGGACCAGATGCTACCTGGTGCCGGCATCTCCCGCCTGCCACTCGCTCAGTCGCCCCCGCAGCCGCAGCGCCGCCTGGCTGTGGATCTGACTTACCCGGCTCTCGCTGACCCCCAGTACTGCACCGATTTCCTTCAGGTTCAGTTCCTCCTGGTAATACAGGCTGAGCACCAGCTTTTCACGCTCGGGCAGATCTCCGATGGCGGTGGCCAGATTGTGGCGAAACGCCGAACTGGCCACATCGTCCAGCGGATTATCCGATGCTTCCTGTTCCTGTATCG
Organism: Marinobacter sp.; assembly: GCA_048617055.1. Lineage (GTDB taxonomy): Bacteria > Pseudomonadota > Gammaproteobacteria > Pseudomonadales > Oleiphilaceae > Marinobacter. The sequence goes on from JBMCIH010000208.1 coordinate 1,069, forward strand.
GCAGCTCACCGGATTCATTGAGTTCATCAAGGGAAAAAAGCCGGCCGGAACTGGCATCGCTGAGGCAGGCATGGTAGTCGGACAGGGCCATGCCCAGCTCCTCCGCCACCTCCTGGTCCTGGGCTTCGCGGCCCTCCCGGTCCTCCACCACCTTGATGGCGGCTGCCACCCGGCGGGCGTTACGGTGCACTGAGCGGGGCACCCAGTCGCCCTTGCGGACTTCGTCCACGATGGCGCCACGGATACGGATGCCGGCATAGGTTTCAAAGGAGGCGCCCCGGTCGGGCTGATACTTGGCGGCGGCTTCCAGCAGGCCCACCATGCCGGCCTGTATCAGGTCATCCAGCTGCACGGAGTCCGGCAGCCGGGCCATCAGGTGCAGGGCGATTTTCTTGACCAGTGGTGCATGCTGCTCCACCAGCTGGTGAGCGCTGTCGCCGCTGGTCTGGTGGTAGATTCCGAGTCTTCTGGCCAAAGTCATGTGTCCGGTTAACCCATACTTCAGGAATGGATCAGGCGCTCGTACCGACCAGGCGCTCCACGAAGAATTCCAGGTGGCCCCGGGGTGCCGACGGCAGCGGCCACTTGTCCACCTGCTCCGCCAGTGCCTTGATGGCCAGCGATGCCTTGGCCCGGGGGTAGGCATCCAGCACGGCGCGCTGGCGCTGGACCGCCTTGCGTACCGCTTCGTCGTAGGGGACCATGCCTACGTATTGTAATGCAACATCCAGGAAGCGCTCAGTGACCCGGGTCAGTTTGCCAAACAGATGCCGGCCTTCCTGTTCATTGCGAACCTGGTTGGCCAGGATACGGAAACGGTTGATGCCGTAGTCCCGGTTCATCAGCTTGATCAGGGCGTAGGCATCGGTAATCGAGGTGGGCTCGTCACAGACCACCAGCAGCAGTTCCTGGGAAGCCCGCAGAAAACTCACCACACTCTCGGAAATACCGGCGGCAGTGTCCACGATCAGCACATCCACCTGGTCACCCAGCTCACTGAAGGCATTAATCAGCCCGGCGTGCTCCATGGGCGAGAGCTGGGTCATGCGCTGGGTACCGGAGGACGCCGGCACGATCTTGATGCCCCCCGGACCGTTGATCAGCACGTCACGCAGGTCGCACTCACCGGCCAGCACGTCGGCGAGGTTGCGTCTGGCGCTGATGCCCAGCAGTACGTCGATATTGGCCAGCCCCAGGTCCGCATCCAGCAGGACCACCCGGCGACCCATCTGCGAAAGGGCAATCCCCAGGTTGACCGAGATGTTGCTCTTGCCCACGCCACCCTTGCCACCGGTGACTGCGATTACCTGAACCGGATGTGGTTTGCTCATAGTGGTTCTGTTTTCCCGCCAAGGTTGTACTCATTGTTCACTGTGCCTGCAGGCACGGCAACCACGTCCGGTCCGGTCAGCAGCATGGCGGGTCAGGCGCCCTCGGCCACGGCCTGCTGTTTGCGGGCGTCCCGCAACCGTTCGACACCCAGCCGCACCAGCGTCCCGGCATTGGCCGGGTGCAGGTCCTGGGGAATCTTCTGGCCGTCGGTCACCCAGGCCACCGGCAGTCCGGTCTCCAGGGCAAAGCCCAGCACCTCGCCCAGGGTCAGCGCTTCATCCAGTTTGGTCATGATGCAGCCTGCAAGACTGGCCATCTTATAGCAATGCCACATGGATTTCATGATCCTGGGCTGACTGGTGGCCGGAACCACCAGATGCGGCCGGATGCGGTGGCGGCTGTTGGCCAGCTCCGCCAGCTGCTCCTGGCAGCCGGGATCGGCGCCGGACAGACCTGCGGTATCGATCAGCACCAGGTGACGGTCCTGCAGCTCGTCCAGCACGTCGTCCAGAGTGTGGGCGTCGTCCACCACCCGCACAGGCACGTTGAGGATACGGCCAAACACGAACAGCTGCTCATGGGCGGCCACCCGGTAGCGGTCCGTGGTCACCAGCGCCAGGGAATCAGCGCCATGCTCCAGCACATATTGTGCGGCAATCTTGCCAATGGTGGTGGTCTTGCCGGATCCGGTCGGCCCTACCAGGGCGTATCGCCCGCCCCGGGCGGCCCAGTCGCCGTCACCGGTCTTCAGGCCCGCCGCCAGGGTGCGCAGGGCCCGCTTCCAGTTGTCTTCCAGCTTGCCATGCCCGCTCTGTCGCGCCAGGCTTCCGGCCACCTGTCCACTGAGGCCGAACTCCTCAAGACGCTCTGTCAGCCGCCTGCGGACCGCATCCACGGCGTCACCGCCGTGCTTCTCCGGCTCCGCCGCGCTGGCGGGGGTCTGCCCGCTGATCAGAGCGCGCAGTGAATCCAGTTCCCGGCGCATGAGGGCGAGTTCGTCGCCGGCGGCGGTACTCTGTGGTGCGGCAGGGCCGGCGGCAGGCTGACGGGTTTCCGACACCGGGGCCAGGCTTTCAGTGTCCGGCGATGATTGCTGCCAGCCCCGTTGCTGCAGCGGCTCGAAACCCGCAGGCTTGCTCCGCAACTGCCGGATACGGTCGCGGGAGCGGCCAAGTTCTTCCTCCAGGCGGCGGTGCTGTTCCGCCTGCAGCTCGGCCAGCCGGCTGCCGCTGGTGGCCTCGGCAGCCGCCTCGCCCAGCTTCTGGCGGGCCATGTTTTCGTCGTAGTCCAGGGCGGTGACAATCTCCACCCCGCCATCAATCCGCCGGCTGGAGAGGATCACCGCGTCGTCGCCCATGGACTCGCGGACCTGCTTCAGGGCGGCGGACATGGTTGCCGCAAAGAACCGTTTGACTTTCATTTGCCTCTACCTCCCGGGTAGGCCGTTACTGGCCGACCGACGCCACGATGGTAATCTGTTTGTTGTCCGGCACTTCCTGGTACGACAGCACGTGCAGGCGCTCTACCCCGTAGCTGGCGAACTTCGCCAGTACGGGCCGCAGCGGTGCCGACACCAGCAGGATGGCCGGTTTGCCCATCATCTCCTGGCGCTGGGCGCTTTCCTGCAGCGACCGCTGCAGTTTCTCCACCATGCCCGGCTCGAGCACGAGGCCGATATCATCGCCACCGGCGCCGGATTGTTGACTCTGCTGCTGACTCTTTAGCAATAACTGTTCCAGCTCCGGGTCCAGGGTGATCACCGGGATCTCCTTGTCGTTGCCGCAGATGCTCTGCACGATCATCCGGCGCAGGGCCTGGCGGGCGGCCGTGGTCAGTACCTTCGGGTCCTGACTCTTCGGGTGCACGTTGACGATGGCCTCAGCGATAGAGCGCATATCGCGAATGGGTACTTCCTCTCGCAGCAGGCTCTGCAGCACTTTCAGCAGGATGGATATGGACACGGTGGTGGGCACCAGCTCCTCCGCCAGCTTGGGCGAAACCTTCTCCAGCTGATCCAGCCACTTCTGCACTTCCTCATGGCCCAGCAGTTCGTGGGCGTGACTCTGCAGAATCTGGTTCAGATGGGTGGCCACCACGGTGCTGGCATCCACCACGGTGTAACCCAGGGTCTGGGCGTTGTCCTTCTGGTCCGGCTCAATCCAGATGGCGTCCAGACCAAAGGCAGGATCCTTGCCGGCGATACCCTCTACCTTGCCGAACACCTGGCCCGGGTCGATGGCCAGTTCCCGCTCGGGGTGAATCTCCGCCTCCGCAATGGTGACCCCCATCAGGGTGATGCGGTAGACGTTGGGCATCAGGTCCAGGTTGTCACGGATGTGCACCGACGGCATCAGAAAGCCCATGTCCTGGGACAGCTTCTTGCGTACACCCTTGATCCGGCTGAGCAGCTGCCCGCCCTGGGACTTGTCCACCAGGGGGATGAGCCGGTAGCCCACCTCCAGACCGACAATGTCCACCGTGGCCACGTCGTCCCAGCCCAGCTCTTTGGGTTCCGCCGGTGCCGGCAGCCCCGGGTCGCCGGCGTCGGGACGGGCACCGCTGGCGGGCGCCGGACGGCCACCCGTGTCCCTGGGTGTGGCGGG
>JBMCIH010000209.1:0-5002 GCA_048617055.1 Marinobacter sp.
TCGACACTGCCCACCAGCCTGTAGCGGCCCCCCACCTTGTTGCCGTCCTCATCTTCCGGCGACAGGGTCTCGTAACCGTAACCCCGGACACTCTGGTCACCCCCGGCAAAAAAGCGCAGCGACGGCGGCACGTCGGAGAACCGGTTGGTGGCAACGCCACCCACCCGCAGGCGGCTCAGGAACCGGTGTTTGTCCGCCAGCGTAATCAGGCCGCTGGTCTTGGCATTCACATGCAGAACGTCCACGGTGGAGAAAGCCTCCCGCAGCCCCCCGGTGACTTCAAACTCCAGCCGGTAGCCCCGGGAAGGGTCCATGGCCGAGTCGGCATGGCGCTTGGAAAAGCCAATACCCGGCAACAGCATGCGCGTGGTGCCCGAGTCCGATCTGCCGATGTCGAAGCGCTCGTTCTCCCAGCGCATGGACAGCACCCGGTTCCAGCCGCTGTCCGTCTGGTGGCGCCATTGCTGGCCCAGAGTCAGGCGGTCGGACTGCACATCTTCTATGTCCTCCCGCTGGTAGCCGGCCGCCAGGCGGATCGAGTCGGTCATCGGCGGATCCAGCGGCAGCTCATACCAGCCGGTAATATTCTGTCGCGGCACCGACAGCTCGGTTTCGGCCCCACGGCGGTGACCCCAGGCATTCACCCAGTGCTCGGTCCAGTTGCCCCGGAACCGCGGCCCGACATCGGTGGAAAAGCCCACGCCTGCCGCCACCGAGCGTGCATCCCGCTCGGCTACCTTCGCCGAAACGGGGATGGTGCCATCTTCGGCCTCGGAAGGTGGGGCTGTCACCAGTACGCTGGAAAAATAACCACTGTCGGAAAGGTCCGAGTTCAGTTCCGCGATCCGGTCGGCATGGTAGGGCGTACCCGGGTCGATCTCCACGAACCGCTCAAGCAGGGAGTTGTCAAAGACATGGTCTTCGTTGAAAGTCACCTCGCCAAACCGGTATCGCTCGCCACTGTCGTAATGCAGCTGGATCTTCGCCTCACGGGCCTGGGGATCCACCGACAGGCGCCGTTCCTCAAAATGACCGTCGAAGTAGCCAAGGCGGGAGGCGCGATTGCTGATGACCTGGCGTAATGTCTCGTAGTGTCCGTGGTTCAGCACATCCCCCTCCGCCGGCTGTGGCGGCAGATTGCTGCTGAACTCGGGATCATCGGCGGCCGGCCCGCTGATCTCCACGTCCCGGGATACGATGCGCACTGGTTTGCCGGGGGCCACCTCAAGTACCAGAACGGGCGGATCGCCATCCTGTATACTGCGGGTGATGGTGGGCTCGTAATAGCCCAGGGCCCGCAAGGCCTCACGGACCTGGTCTTCAGCGGTACGGCCATACCGTCGAAGGGAGGCGCGGCTGCGGCCTTCCACCTCGCCCACGAACGCCCGCGCATTCTGCAGCAGGTCCGGGTGGTCGCCTTCCATCCGGATATCCACCTGACTGGCGCCAGCTACTGGCGACAACGCCAAAACCAGCCAGCCTGCCAGCCTGCCCGGAACGCGGTGTCGTGATTTCTGCCTGGTGCTCAAGTCCCACTCCGGTCGCCAATGCTCTTTACCTTACACCGCCAGCAGCGGTTGTCACAGGTTCGTCGTGAACGTGCAAATACGCTAGTCTGTAAACAAGGTTCTGGCAACATCATGAAACAGCGCCAGTTTGAAACCGCGCCGTGTCCATCGCCAGCCTGCAGGAACCCAACCCAGACGTCAGGGGAGTCGCAGCCAGCAGATGTTCACCTTCAACCGGGAGAACCTCAGGAAAAGCCACCAGACGTTCTGGTTCATCATCGACTTCGTAATGCTGGGTCTGCTGACTCTCAACCTGTCGCTGATCGTGTTCGACTCCATCTACAGCTTCGAAGGCGTTCAAGGTTTTTTCCAGCAACAGTGGCCGGCATTCTACAATCTTTATCACCCGGTACACCGCAACTTCATTTTCTACGATCTGGTTTTTGTGGCCATTTTCCTGACCGAGTTCGTTCTCCGCTGGCTGTACGCCATCCATATCGGAATGTATCAGCGATGGTATTTCTATCCCTTTATCCACTGGTACGATCTGCTGGGGTGCATCCCCACCAGCGGTATGCGGTTTCTGCGGGTGCTTCGCGTGATTACCATTGTCTACCGCCTGCACCGCTACGGTATTATTGATTTTACCGGTACCCGGCTGTACCGGTTTCTGGCCTTCTATTACGAGGCGTTCATGGAAGAGTTGTCGGATCGCATCGTGCTGAAGGTGCTTTCCGGAATGCAGGAAGAAGTACGCCACGGATCCCCGCTGCTGAACCGGGTGCAACAGCAGATCATCCTGCCGCGCCGGGAGGTTCTCATCGGGTGGGTGTCGGACCGGGTGGCCGACATGGCGACAGAGGGCTATGTGCCCAACCGTGAGGCCCTGCGCGGCTATCTGGAGAACCGCATCAGCGAGGCCATACGGCAGAACCCGGAGCTGTCCCGCCTCAAGCTGCTGCCCATTTTCGGCAACCAGGTACGCGGCACTCTGGAGGAGGCCATCGGCGACATTACCGCCCGTGTTATCAATCAGGTGATGGAGGATCTGTCCAGCAGTCGCAACCACGATTTCATCGCGGATCTGGTGGACGTATTCCTGCCTGAAGAGAGGGCCGAGGAAGCCGAACTGCCCCGGCGCCAGGACAATCAGGTACTGATTAACCTGACACTGGAGATCATTGACGCCATAAAGCACCAGGTGCATCACAAGCGGTGGCGCGACGAGCTCTGAGCCCCTGCGCCCGCCGGTGCTGATCATGAGAGATCCTGATGGAACACCCCCTGTATTACGCCAGCGCGGCGCAGCTGTTACAGAAGCTGGAAGCCGGTGACCTGACCAGTGAGGAACTGACCCGCACCCTGCTCGGGCGCATCCGGGACTGCAACCCTTCGGTCAATGCGGTTGTGGCATCGGCGGAGGAACAGGCCCTGCGCCAGGCCCGGGAAGCCGACCGCCGCCGCCAGGCCGGTGACGACTGTGGTCCCCTGCACGGGCTGCCCATGACCCTGAAGGACACCTGGGAAGTGCCCGGCATGACCTGCTGCGCAGGAGCACCGGTACTGGCCGACTATCATCCGGAGCGGCCGGCGGACATTGTGCGGCGTTTACAGGAGGCCGGGGCGATCATCCTGGGCAAGACCAACGTTCCCGCTTACGCCTCGGACCTGCAGACCTACAATCCGGTGTATGGTACCACGGTCAACCCTTGGAACCGGGATCGCACCGCCGGTGGCTCCTCGGGCGGGTCGGCCGCGGCACTGGCCACCGGCATGACGCCGCTGGAGGTGGGCAGTGACCTGGCCGGTTCAATCCGCACTCCGGCCCATTTCTGCGGCGTGTTCGGCCACAAACCAAGCCGGACCCTGGTGTCCTTCCGGGGCCACATTCCCGGCCCGCCGGGCACCGTCAGCCAGCCAGACCTGGCCGAAGGCGGGCCCATGGCCCGTAATGCCGGCGACCTGGAGCTGCTGCTCAGGGTTATTGCCGGTCCACGTCCACACCTGGCACGCAGCTGGCAGCTGGCGATGGAGCCGGCGCAACTGGATTCCCTGGCTCAGGTCCGGGCGGGTCTTTGGCTGGAAGACCCCGACTGCCCGGTGGATCATGAGCTGTCCAATGGCTACCGCAGGCTGGCGGATGCCCTTGCCAGCCGCGGGGCCCTGGTGACCACCCTGACGCACCCGCTGCTGTCACTGGCCCATATCATGCCCGTCTATTTCAACCTGCTGGGCAGCCTGCTGGCCAGCGGCATGACGCCCCGGCAGAAACGCCGCCTGAAACTGTTCGCGCTGGCCGAACGGCCACTGCGGCGGCTGACCCCCATGACCTGCGGCATGGCGGAATTCGCCCGGGGAACCAGCCAGACCATCAGCCACTGGATGCACTGGAACGAAACCCGGGAGAAGATGCGGGAACAGATCGAGGAGGTGTTTCAGGAGGTGGACGTGATCCTGGCGCCGGTCAACCCGGTCACCGCCATCCCCCATGACCACCTCGACCCCCAGTACCGCCGCCAGATCCGCGTCAACGGCGAGCCCCGGCCCTACCACGACCAGTTCTGCTGGATTGCCCTGGCTACTCTGCTGGGGTTGCCGGCCACCTCAGTGCCGGTCGGCCTGACCCGGGCGGGCATGCCCTACAGTCTGCAGGTCATCGGCGCACCGGGCAGGGACCTGACCACACTGGCTTTTGCCAGGTTACTGGAAGACGAAGGACTGGCTGGGTTCAGCCCCCCCCCCGACGACGCGGACACCCCTTAGAAGAAAGGGGCCATCCCTGGCCCTGTTGCAGGAGACTTAAAGCCCGTACTGAGACGCGTCCACCTTCGAGAACACGTGCTTCCAGTAGAGTTCGGCCAGTTCCTCACCACTTTCCACACCGTCAATGCGCTCGCGCCATTGCGCCAGCAGTTCACGGAACCGGGCGATTTTCTCATCCGCCTGTTCAATGTCGTGGCGGTCCTCATAGGCAGCAGCGATGCTCTTGAGGTCCTCCCGAATGAACTCGCGGTTCTTTTCCAGCATTGCCTCGGAAGGCTGGGTCAGGCCAATGCCCTGCTCTTCAGCGGTACGTTCATTGTTAACTGCACCTTTCTCATAGCCCCAGCTGAACTGGGCCGAAAGAACCGCGGTCGCCTGCAGCAACGCCTCGCGCTGCTCATCGCTCAGGGAGCGCCACTGGTCCAGATTGATGTTGGCGGAACCCACCCCGCTGAAAGTACCGCTGGGATAATTCACGGTGATATCATCCACCACCTCAAAAAGGTTGAACACCGACAGCTCCGAGGTGGACTGGACCGAACAGTCAACGACCCCCTGGCTCAGGCCCTCGTAGATTTCGTTGACAGACATGGTAATGGGGTTGGCGTCCACCGACTCGGCCCAGCGAGCCCATTGCGCACCGGATGTCCGCAGGCTTTTTCCTTCCAGATCTTCCAGGCTGTCAATCTTTTCGCGGCAAAGCAGGGAATATGGCGGGGTAGCGGCACGGC
>JBMCIH010000210.1:0-4998 GCA_048617055.1 Marinobacter sp.
AGTTGCGCAGCAGCGACCGTGGCGCTGCCCAGGGCGACGAGGGTATTGAAGAGCCTGCTCCGGCTCCGGCCCCGCCGCCGGCCGACGACGACACCAACGAGCTCATGACCGCGTTCGATGAGCTGGACCTGCCGGAGGAAGAGCCACAGGAAGCCGATGAAGCTCAGGATGACAATACCATCGATTATGACTTCACCGGGTTCGACACTTCTGACGCTGAAGCGCCTCAGGAAGAGAATTCACGCCTGCAGGAGGCGGCCGAAGAAGGTGACCTGGGGGATATCGATTTCGAGTTGCCGGAGGATGAGACAGAGCTCTCTGAAACCGAAAAACCTGTGGATCTGGAGGACGACCTGACGTCTCTGGAACTGGATGACGCGGGTATCGACCATGAGCCGGAGGCGGAGAACGTGGAAGGTGCCGCCGACACCACCGAGGAAGAAGACCTGGACTTTGGCGACCTTGATCTTGACACCGGTGAGGCCGGGGCCGAACCGGTTGACCGGTCCAGCAATCCGGAAGATGAGGCCGAACTGGACGAATCCTTCCTGGATGAACTGGACGCCGAACTGGACAAGGTGGCCTCGGAGGACGCCGAGGATACCGATCGCCTGGATGAGCTGGAACTGGATGTGTCCGATGAGGATCTGGCCCTGATGGACGAGGTTTCCGAATCGGAGCCGGAGGACGAAAGCCAGCTGGATCTGGGGGACCTGGATATTGATGAGGCGGCCCTTACCGGGGAAGAGGCACCTGCGGAGGATGATCTTTCCGACCTGGAGATCCCGGAACTCGATACCGACGAAACCGAGGACGCGCCCGCAACCGGCGCTGACCGCCAGGAACGATCAGCCGGTATTGACGACATCGATGAAGCGGCCCTGGGGGAGGAAGACGACTTTGACTTCCTGTCCGGCACCGACGAGGTGGCCACCAAACTGGATCTGGCCCGCGCCTACGTGGACATGGGCGACAGTGAGGGCGCCCGTGAGATACTGGAGGAGGTTATCCTTGAAGGCAGCGATGAACAGAAGAGCGAGGCGCAATCCCTGCTCAAAAAGCTGCCCTGATAGGTTATAATCCTCACCCAGACGAAAACGCCGGCCCAGTGCCGGCGTTTTTCCTGTCAGGCCATCCTAACTTGAACTAGCTCAGGTAACACCTTGTTCCGCAACCCTGTTCCGCTGACCACCGACAATGCCATAGGCCAGGGCAGGGTAGCTCTGGCGCTGGAGTACGACGGTGCTGCCTTCCACGGCTGGCAACGGCAGAAAAGCGGGGTGGCCTCGGTACAGGCCGGGCTCGAGCGGGCCGTCGGCAAGGTGGCCGACGAACCTGTGGAGCTGGTGTGCGCGGGGCGTACCGATGCCGGGGTGCATGGCAGTTACCAGGTGGTGCATTTCGATACCCGTGCCCTCCGCCATTGCCGTGCACTGGGCCGGCAATGCACCGGAACCCTTTCATGCCCGCTTTTCAGCCGTGTACCGCCGCTACCGTTATGTTATCTTCAACGGTCCGGTGCGTCCGGCGTTGCTGGCGACCCAGGTGAGCTGGACCTTCCGCCCCCTGGATGAAGGAGCAATGCAGCAGGCGGCCGCTTACCTGGAAGGGGAACACGATTTCAGCGCCTTCCGGGCAGCGGGGTGTCAGTCGCGCTCCCCCTGGCGCTTCGTGGAGTTCGTCAGAGTCTCCCGCCACGGTGAGTTCGTGGTGATCGACGTGCAGGCCAATGCGTTTCTGCACCACATGGTGCGCAATTTTGCCGGCGCGCTGATGGCCGTGGGGCAGGGCCGGTTTCCGCCCCGGTGGGTCGGCGAGGTTCTGGCGGGCAGGGATCGCCGGCAGGCCGGGGTGACAGCGCCGCCCGGGGGGCTGTACCTGGTGGATGTGGGTTACCCGGCGCAATTCGGTATTCCGCCAGCGGACTGTGGGCCGGCCTTTGTCCGGCCCTGGTTTGATGATCAGGCCAATGCCCCCGTGGCGCCGAGCTGGACTCACCGCAAACCCTAACCTGATCCTGAAAGAGGTCAAAGGTGCAAGCTGCACGTATACGTACCAAGATTTGCGGCGTCACCCGGCCGGAGGATGCCGTCGCGGCAGCCCGGGCCGGTGCGGATGCCATCGGACTGGTATTCTACGGGGCCAGCCCCCGGGCGGTTGCCATCGACCAGGCCCGGGCCATTGCCGCAGCTGTTCCGGCTTTTGTGACCGTCACTGGTCTGTTTGTGAATTCTGATCGGATACATGTGGAGCAGGTGCTGGCCAGGGTGCCCCTGGACCTGCTCCAGTTTCATGGCGACGAGCCCGAGGACTTCTGCGATCAGTTTCATCGCCGCTGGATCAAGGCCGTCAGGGTGCGCCAGCGGAGCGATATCCAACAGGCCTTCCACACCTGGAGCCGGGCGTCGGGCCTGCTTGTGGATGCCTGGGACCCCGCCCGCTATGGTGGCACCGGCCAGCGTTTTGACTGGTCCGTGATACCGGAGCACCGGCCTGTACCACTGATTCTGGCCGGCGGCCTGGAACCCGGCAATGTGGCCGGCGCTGTGCAACAGGTGCGCCCCTGGGGGGTCGATGTGAGCGGCGGCGTTGAGGCCTCCGATGAAAATGGCGGGGTGCGCAAGGGTATCAAGGACACCGCCAAAATTACCGAGTTTGTGAGCGAGGTTAACCGTGCCAACCAGACTGACTGAAGAAATGCTGAGCCACCTGCCGGACGCCAGGGGGCATTTTGGTGCCTATGGCGGCCGGTTCGTGTCCGAGACCCTGATGGACTCACTGATGACCCTGGAGCGCGAATACCTGCGCCTCAAGCGGGATCCCGAGTTCCAGGCCGCCTTCGATAAAGACCTGGCCCACTACGTAGGGCGTCCCAGCCCGCTGTATTTCGCCGAGCGCCTGTCCCGGGAGACCGGCGGCGCCCAGATCTGGCTTAAGCGGGAGGATCTCAACCATACCGGTGCCCACAAGGTGAACAACACCATCGGCCAGGCCCTGCTGGCGGCCTTTCTGGGCAAGAAACGCATTATCGCCGAAACCGGCGCCGGCCAGCATGGCGTGGCCACTGCCACCGTCTGCGCCCGGCTGGGGCTGGAATGCCATGTGTTCATGGGGGCGGAGGATGTGCGCCGCCAGTCCCTGAACGTCTACCGCATGAAGCTGCTGGGGGCAGAGGTACATGCCGTGGAAAGCGGTACCCGCACACTCAAGGACGCCATGAACGAGGCCATGAGGGACTGGGTCGCCAATGTGGACGATACCTTCTATATTATCGGCACCGTGGCCGGCCCCCACCCTTATCCGTTGCTGGTACGGGACTTCCAGGCGGTGATCGGCCGCGAGACCCGGGTCCAGGCCCTGGAACAGGCCGGCAGGCTCCCGGATGCGCTGGTGGCCTGTGTCGGCGGCGGCTCCAATGCCATTGGCATGTTCTATCCGTTCCTGACCGACGAATCCGTCCAGCTGTTCGGTGTCGAGGCCGGGGGGCTGGGGCTGGAAACCGGTCAGCATGCGGCGCCGCTTGCCGCCGGCCGGCCGGGGGTCCTGCATGGCAACCGTACCTACCTGATGGAGGATGAAAACGGCCAGATCGCCGCCACGCACTCGGTTTCCGCCGGCCTGGACTACCCGGGGGTTGGCCCGGAGCACAGCTGGCTCAAGGACATTGGCCGGGCCAGCTATGTATCCGTAACAGACAAGGAGGCGCTGGACGCTTTCCGCCGGCTGACACGGGTGGAGGGCATCATGCCGGCGCTGGAAACCGCGCACGCGGTGGCCTATGCCATCCACCTCGCCGGCACCATGGAGCCGGAGCAGATGGTGGTTATCAATATTTCCGGTCGCGGTGACAAGGACATCCACACCATCGCCGAAATGGACGGTATCAAGGTCTGAGGACCTTCCGGTTAACCGGTTTGATCAAACAGGAGCAGGCATGAGTCGAATTTCCGGGGTGCTGGAAACCCTCAGCAAACAGGGCCGCAAGGCCCTGATTCCGTACATCACTGCAGGCGACCCCCACCCGGATCAGACGGTCGGGCTGATGCATACGCTGGTTGAGGCCGGGGCCGACATCGTCGAACTGGGTGTGCCGTTTTCCGACCCCATGGCGGACGGTCCGGTCATCCAGCTTGCCTGTGAGCGGGCGCTGGAGCATGGGACTTCCCTTCGTCAGGTGCTTGGAATGGTGAAGGCGTTCCGGGAGCGCGACGCGGATACCCCCGTGGTGCTGATGGGCTACCTCAATCCCATGGAGGCCATGGGTTACGAGGCTTTCGCGGATGCCGCGGCAGAGGCGGGCGTTGATGGCGTACTGACGGTGGACCTGCCGCCGGAGGAGGCGGACGAGGTGGCGCCCCTGTTCAGCCAGCGCCAGCTGGATCCGATTTTCCTGCTGGCGCCCACCACCACCGACGACCGGATACGCGCGATCAGTGAACATGCCTCCGGGTATGTGTACTATGTTTCCGTAAAAGGGGTGACCGGTTCCGCGTCCATTGATGTGGAAGAGGTCGGTCGCAAGGTGGCGAATGTCCACCGCATCACCTCGGTACCGGTGGGCGTCGGTTTTGGTATCCATGACGCAGAAACCGCCGCCGCCGTGGGTAAGGTATCCGATGGTGTAATAGTCGGCAGCGTGCTGGTGGATACAATAGCCCGCCACCAGACAGATCCGGACGGCCTCAGACAGGCCCTGACCGGTTTGCTGCAACCGATGCGCAAGGCGCTGGACGGACTGACCTCCTGATGGCCTCCGTTCAGTGTGCATGGACTGACAGGATGACGACATGAGTAACTGGCTAGACAAGATCATGCCGAGCAAGATCCGCTCGGAATCCAAACAGCGGACCGGTGTGCCGGAAGGGCTCTGGAAGAAATGCCCGAAGTGCGGCGCGTTTCTCTACAAGCCCGAGCTGGACAAGAATCTGGACGTCTGCCCCAAGTGTAACCACCACCTTAGGGTCACGGCCCGGCGCCGGCTGGAGATTTTCCTGGATG
>JBMCIH010000211.1:0-4996 GCA_048617055.1 Marinobacter sp.
CTCGCGATCACCATGGCCATCTACCCACAGGCCGTTCATGTACAGTTCACCGGTTAGCGTGAGACTCATAAGTACCTCCCGGGCCGCAATAAATTAGGAATGTCTAACCCGTATTACAGGTATTGTTCAGAACAGGGCTTCTTTCAAGGGCGCGATACGAACCTGATCCCCTTCCTCCACCCCGAGTGCTTCCATGATGGGCCCGGGAACCTGAACTTCTTCGTCACGGATGGCGTTCCTGGGCAGGGTGCCGGCGCGGAAGTCCGCAAAGCGCTGGTTGCTGACCATGACGCGCTCGGCGGCCGGCAGGTTGTTCAGCAATGGCCGGTCCACGCGCCTGACGGGGCGCAGGATGCTCTGGCGGATGGTACGGATATTGTGGAGAAAGGTTTCCACCACCGGGCCGCCGTCAAAGATGTCCACCAGGCCGTTGAAGTTGAAGCCTTCCGCCTGGAGCATCTTCAGGGCGGGCTCGGTGTTTCTGTGAACCTTGCCGATAACGTCGGTGGCGCTTTTCGGCAGCAGGGACAGGTAGATGGGAAAGCGGGGCATGAGTTCAGCGATAAAGGACTTGTTGCCCCGGGCGGAAAGCCTGTCGGCTGCCACGAACTCCATGTCGAAAAAGCGTCTGCCAAGGGCTTCCCACAGGGGGCTGCGGCCCTGGTCGTCGGAGACGCCGCGCATCTCTGCGAAGATCTTGTCGGAGAAATGCTCGCGGAAGTCATCCAGGAACAGGAACCGGCTGCGGGACAGCAGCAGGCCGTTGCCACCGCCCCGGTGGCTGTCCGCCAGCAGCAGGGAGCCAATTTCGGTGGCGTCGGTCATGTCGTTGGTGAGATACAGCGTGGGGGTCCGAATATGGACATTGAGTTCGCGGCTGTCGCTGACGGTGATGCTGAGGCGGTAGCTATAGAAGACTTCATCGAGGCCGACCCGGGCCTGGATGCCGCTGATGCCGACGCAGCGTTGCTGTTCGGTGTCTTCCAGTGCGAAGAGGTAGAGGCCGGCGTCGGGAGCACGGCGGCCCTCGAAGGTGTCCCGGGCTCTTTCGATCTTGCTGTGCAGGAGTTTGCGGTCAGGAGGGAGCGTGGTCAGGCCGTTGCCGGCGGAGGCGGCCATGTCGTAAAGGTCATCGAGATCTTTTTTTTGCAGTGGCCGGATTACAAGCATGCCATCTCCCAGACTTCAGGCTTTAGTGCCTGGCGGTCGCGACAGGACGGTTCTACTCCATAAGTGTAGCCACCGCCTTTTCAAACCGCTCCAGTCCTTCCTCGATATCCGGATCCGGAATGATGAGCGACGGCGCCAGACGGATTACGTCGGCACCGGCCACCAGTATCATCAGGCCTTCTGACTGGGCAGCGGCGAGGAAGTCCTTGGCTTTGCCCTGCCATTGTTCGGTGAGGACGCAGCCCAGCAGCAAGCCTTCGCCGCGAATGTGACTGAAGATGCCGTATTTCTCGCCAATGGCCATCATGCCCTTGCGGAGCTTGTCAGAGCGGGCCCGGACGCCCTTGAGGATGTCCGGCTGACTGATGGTGTCGACCACTTTCTGGGCCACGGCACAGGCCAGGGGGTTGCCGCCGTAGGTGCTGCCATGGGTGCCGACGCCGAAGCTTTCGGCAATACTGGCGGTGGTCAGCATGGCCGCCACCGGGAAGCCACCGCCCAGGCCCTTGGCGCTGGTGAGTATGTCCGGGGTGACGCCGTAGTGCTGATAGGCGTAGAGGTGGCCGGTGCGGCCGGCGCCGCTCTGGACTTCGTCGAACACCAGCAGGGCGCCGTGTTCGTCGCACAGTTTGCGCAGCCCTTCGAGGAAACCGGGATCCGCCGGCATGACGCCGCCCTCGCCCTGGATGGGCTCGACCACCACGGCACAGGTTCTGTCTTCGGAGATCAGGGCCCTGACCGAGTCCAGGTCGTTGTAGGTGGCGTGGTGGATGCCACCGGGGGCCGGCTCGAAGCCTTCCAGGTACTTGGCCTGGCCACCGACGCTGACGGTGAACAGGGTGCGGCCGTGGAAGGAGTTGGTGAAGGAGATGATCTCGTGCTTTTCCGGGCCGTGGTGCTGCCAGCCGTGACGACGGGCGAGCTTGAAGGCGGCCTCGTTGGCTTCAGCGCCGGAGTTGGCGAAGAACACCCGTTCGGCGAAGGTGAGCTCGCACAGGGTGCGGGCAAGTCTCAGGGCCGGCTCGTTGGTGAGTACATTGGAGACGTGCCAGAGTTTTTCCGCCTGCTCCTGCAGGGCGCCGATCAGGCCCGGGTGGGCATGCCCCAGGCTGTTGACGGCGATGCCGCCGGCAAAGTCGATGTATTCCCGGTCTTCCTGGTCCCAGAGTCGTGACCCTTCACCTCGCACGGGAATCATGGCGCCGGGGGCGTAGTTGGGCACCATGACATCGTTGAAAAGTTCGCGGGTAACGGGATCTCTGTTCATAACATCCTCTCTGGACCTTCCTGGAGCCGGCGCCTGGCCGGCGGTTGAAACCCTTATCATACGTTACAGGGGGAGGCTGTGGAAAACCCCGCTGGTTTCCGGCACAACGGTGAGAATCTCCGGCTCCCCCACGGGCGGCAGCTCGAGGATTTTCAGGCCCTTGATCCCTTTGCCGGACAGGGCCCTGACCACCAGCTTGTAGGAGTCCATATCGAAGGTGACGGCGACGCCCCGCAGGCTGAGGTCATTCAGCTCTTCTTCGGAGTGCACCGTGGCCACGTGCATCCAGTTATAGATGATCAGTATGTCGGTGCGGCCGGTGCCGGGGTTGTGCTCCATAACCCCCACCGGTCCGGCCCAGGGCCAGGTTTTCAGGCGCAGGCTGTGGAAGGCAATCTGCACCCGCAGGTTGTAGCGGGTGATGTCCTCGCTACCCTCGCAGGCACCCTTGCAGCGGCCCAGTGTGCGCTGAAAACACGGCCCGCTCTGGTCCGCCGGCTCCAGGTCCAGCAGTTTGTTGCACAGTTCATTCCTGGCGGCAATCCCGCCAAGGGCCCGCAGGGCGTCCCGTTTGCTGCGGAACAGGCCGTAGTAGTCTCCCAGGCGGTGAGGTTCGATACGCTGGACCAGCCTGGCCTGCAGATAGCCCTGCTCACTGGCCCTCAGTTCGATGCTCCACAGAGTCTTGGCAGGGCGTGAGCGTCGGTTGTACACGGGGTGCAGGCTCTTGATCTGCTTCAGTTCCAGCAGCAGGGCCCCCAGCTCGCCGGCAGTCTCGGTCCACTCCAGGCGGCGCATGCTCTCGGACAGCCGCACGCCCTTGCTGGAATTGTGGTCGCCGGAGAAGTGGGAGGCCACCCGCTGGGCGATGTTGGTGCTCTTGCCCACATAGAGCAGTATGTCGTTCTCGCCGTAGAAGCGGTAGACACCCGGCACTGCCGGCACCTCATCCAGCACATCCGGCGGCATATGGGAGGGCACGCTGGGGCGTTGCAGCAGGCTGCGCACTGCCTGCTCCACACTGTCCGCACCATGTTCCTGCAGGGCATGGTTAAAGAACGCGAGCATGGCGGTCACGTCTCCCATGGCCCGGTGACGCTGCACGGCACCCAGACCATGACGCTGGATCAGGGCATCCATATTGTGGCGCTGGTATTCGGGGTAGAGCCGCCGGGACAGCTTCACGGTGCACAGTACCCTGGCGGCAAAGGGGCGCATCAGCCGGCGGAACTCGGCCTTGAGGAAGCCATAGTCAAATCGGGCGTTGTGAGCGACGAATATCGTGTTTTTCAGGCGCCCCTGTAGCTCGTCGGCCAGCTCCGAAAACTCCGGTGCATCGGCCACCATGGTGTTGGTGATGCCCGTAAGGCGCTCAATAAAGGGCGGGATCCGCATCCGGGGATTCACCAGGGTCTGCCACTCATCCACCAGCTGACCATCACGCCAGAAGCGGATGCCGATTTCGGTGATGCGGTCATGGCCCGCCGACCCCCCGGTGGTTTCCAGGTCGAGGAAGGCAAAGGTGGCCGAATTCAGGAAGGTGCCAGGGAACAGGTCGTCGGTCATGCTCGCATTGTACGAAACCCGGCCCCGGAAGACACCATCAGCACTACGGCCCCGTATGCGGCCCGGGGCGGGACCAACAGCAGCGACAGCGTGAACGCCCGGCGGGTCATGTTCGCCTCCCGCTGCAGCTTCAGACAACCACGTCCTGAAATCCAGCCCCCCTTTCGCCAGCGCTTATCTTTTCTGCCAGGGCGGGCCACCCTCCACAACGGGGTGTCCCCTGGCCTTCTTCGGCCAGGAGAGTGGATAGCCAACCCGTAGCTACAACAGTAACCGCCGTATATCCCCCAGCAACTGCCCCAGCAGGTTGGTGAACCGCGCCGCATCCGCGCCGTTGACCACCCGGTGGTCGTAGGACAGAGAAAGTGGCAGCATCAGCCTGGGCTGGAAGGCGTCGCCGTCCCAGACCGGCTTCATGGCCGCCTTGGACACACCCAGTATGGCTACTTCCGGCGTGTTCACGATGGGTGTGAACGCGGTGCCGCCAATGCCCCCCAGGCTGGTGATGGAGAAGCAGGCACCCTGCATCTCCGCCGGCTTGAGCTTCTTGTCCCGGGCCTTGTCCGCCAGCTCCTGTGCCTCCTCCGCCAGTTGCCACAGCCCCTTCTGGTCCACGTCGCGGATGACCGGCACCATCAGGCCATGGGGGGTGTCCACGGCAATGCCAATGTGCACGTATTTCTTGCGCACCACCTCCTTGCGCTCTATGTCCAGGGACACGTTGAACCGGGGCAGCTCCGCCAGCGCTGCGGCACAGGCCTTGAGGATAAACGGCAGTGGCGTGAGCTTGACGCCCCTCTTCTCGGCGGCCTGCTTCTGTTCCTTGCGGAAGGCTTCCATCTCGGTGATGTCTGCCTCGTCGAACTGGGTGACGTGGGGTACGTTGAGCCAGCTTTTCTGCATATTGGTGGCGGTGGCGGTCATCATGCGTGACATGGCCTCCCGTTCCACCTCGCCGAACTGGCTGAAGTCCGGCAGCTTGATGCCCGGAAT
>JBMCIH010000212.1:0-4992 GCA_048617055.1 Marinobacter sp.
CAGCGATGATGCCCTCGAGGCCATCGCAGAGAAGGCCATGGAGCGCAAGACCGGTGCCCGGGGCCTTCGCTCCATCATGGAGGCCACGCTGCTCGATACCATGTACCAGATTCCCTCGGAGCCGGACGTGACCAAGGTGGTGATCGACGAGAGTGTGATCAGCGGGGACTCGGAGCCCTTCAAGATCTACGCCAGCAGTGACCACGCCAAGGCGGTGCCGGAGGACTGAGTCAGCCGGTTCCCCGGAACCGGGACTGCAAAAAAGGGCGGAAGCGCCCTTTTTTTGTGCCCGCCGGTGCGCCAGTGTGACCTGTATTGCGTTCCATGGGTGCTGGCCAGGGACTGTCTGTAAAAACATTGCAATCAGGCCAACAACCCCAATGTTCGGTGGTATGCTGAAAGAAATATCGTCAGAGGATGCCTTATGACCCCGACTCCTGAAACCCGTACCGAATATCCGATGCTTCCCCTTCGGGACGTGGTTGTCTTCCCCCACATGGTGGTACCGCTGTTCGTGGGGCGCGAAAAGTCTATCCAGGCCCTGGAAGCGGCCATGGAGGGTAGCAAGGAAATCCTGCTGGTGTCCCAGCGGGATGCCGGCACCGACGACCCTGGCCCATCCGACGTATTCGACGTGGGTACGCTGGCGACGGTGCTGCAGATGCTCAGGCTGCCGGACGGGACCGTCAAGGTGCTGGTGGAAGGCAATGCCCGGGCCCGGCTGGACGCCGTTGCCGAAGGGGAGTACCTGACCGCCACCGCTGAACTCCTGGAGCAGGACTCCCTGCCGGAGCGGGAAGAGGAAGTGCTGGTCCGTACCCTCACCGAGGAATTCGAGAAGTACGTCAAGATGTCCCGCAAGGTGCCGTCCGAGGTCTCCAATGCCCTGTCCGGTATTACCGATATCGAACGCCTGGCAGACACCATGGCTGCCCACCTGGAGCTGAAAGTACCGGAAAAGCAGGAATTGCTGGAGGCGCTGGATGTCCGCAACCGGGTGGAACTCCTGCTGGGCCGGCTGGACAGCGAGATCGACCTGATCGAGGTGGAAAAGCGTGTTCGTGGCCGGGTCAAGAAACAGATGGAGAAGAGCCAGCGGGAGTACTACCTCAACGAGCAGATGAAGGCCATCCAGAAGGAGATGGGCTCTCTGGGCGAAGGGGGCGGCGATTTCGACGAGCTGGAACAGAAGATCGAGGAAGCCGGGCTGCCCGAAGAGGCCCGCAAGAAGACCGAAGCCGAGCTCAACAAGCTCAAGATGATGTCGCCCATGTCAGCAGAGGCGACGGTGGTGCGGGGCTATATCGACTGGATGCTGGCCATTCCCTGGAAGAAGCGCAGCAGGGTACGGCACGATATCGAGAAGGCCCGCGAGATACTCGACCAGGACCATTACGGCCTGGAAGAGGTCAAGACGCGTATCCTGGAATACCTCGCGGTGCAGAGCCGGGTCAAGAAGGTGAAAGGGCCGGTGCTGTGCCTGGTCGGCCCGCCAGGGGTGGGCAAGACCTCCCTGGGTCAGTCCATTGCCCGTGCCACCAACCGCAAGTATACCCGCATGGCCCTGGGGGGTGTCCGTGACGAGGCGGAGATCCGCGGCCACCGCAAGACCTATATCGGCGCTCTGCCCGGCAAGCTGCTGCAGAAGCTGTCGAAGGTCGGGGTGAAAAACCCGCTGTTCCTGTTTGACGAGATCGACAAGATTGGTATGGACCACCGTGGAGACCCCGCTTCCGCCCTGCTGGAAGTGCTGGATCCGGAGCAGAACAACACCTTCAACGACCACTACCTGGAAGTGGACTACGACCTGTCGGATGTGATGTTCGTGTGCACGTCCAACTCCATGAACATTCCGCCGGCGCTGCTCGACCGGATGGAGATCATCCGCATTCCTGGCTACACCGAGGATGAGAAGGTCAACATCGCGCTCCGGTATCTGCTGCCCAAGCAGCTCAAGGCCAACGGTCTGCGCAAGGAAGAGCTGGTGATGCCGGAGCAGACCCTGCGGGACCTGGTGCGTTACTACACCCGCGAGGCTGGTGTACGGGGTCTGGAGCGGGAGATCGCCAAGATCTCCCGCAAGGTGGTCCGGGAGCATGTGGAGCAGGGCGAGAAGACCGCGTTTGAGCTCACCCCGGACAAACTTGAGGATTACTCCGGCGTACGCAAGTTCAAGTACGGCCTGGCGGAAGAGAAAAACCAGGTGGGCTCGGTCACCGGGCTGGCCTGGACCTCGGTGGGTGGTGAACTGCTGACCATCGAGACCGCCGTCACCCCCGGCAAGGGCCGGGTGGTGAAGACCGGTTCCCTGGGGGATGTCATGCAGGAGTCCATCCAGGCGGCACTGACGGTGGTGCGCAGCCGGGCCGCAGGGCTTGGAATCCGTGATGATTTTCACGAAAAACAGGATCTGCACGTGCACGTTCCCGAGGGTGCCACCCCCAAGGATGGCCCCAGCGCCGGTATTGGCATGTGCACCGCGCTGGTCTCCTCACTGACCGGAATTCCGGTACGGGCCGAGGTCGCCATGACCGGTGAGATCACCCTGCGCGGGCGGGTGCTGGCCATTGGCGGGCTCAAGGAAAAGCTGCTGGCTGCCCACCGCGGTGGCATCAAGACGGTCATCATTCCCGACGAAAACGTCCGTGATCTCAAGGAGATACCTGAAAATATCAAGGAATCTCTGGAAATCCGGCCAGTCAAGTGGATTGATGAGGTACTTGATATCGCCCTTGAATACACACCTGAGCCACTCACCGAGACTGCCCCCGCCCAGGGGCAGGGAAGCGGCAAACGTGATGACGACACCGATGCCGGTGAGCGCATCAACACACATTAAAAGCTGCGTGGTTTGTTGACATGCCGGAGAGCCCGTTGGTATAACTGTTTCGCCGTGAAGCAGCCAGTACCAAGGGCTCCCGCGCAATCAACACCTATTCCGTGGGCCGGTTAATAACCGATGGGAATAAAAAAGTGAAGAATGGAATTCTCCGACCGCTTATGCGATAGTCGGGAACGTCCGAGAAAAATAAACAGACCGAGAATTTCTCCAACCTGAAATCGAAGGGGTTTAGTGTGAACAAGTCCGAACTTATTGATGCAATTGCAGAGTCCGCCGATATCTCCAAGGCCGCCGCCGGCCGTGCGCTGGATGCGATGACCGACTCCATCACCGGCGCTCTTCAGAAAGGCGATCAGGTCACTCTGATCGGTTTTGGCACTTTTTCCGTCAAAGAGCGCGCCGCACGCACCGGACGCAACCCGCAGACTGGCGCCGAGATCAAGATCCCGGCCTCCAAGGTGCCCGGGTTCAAGGCAGGCAAGGCTCTGAAGGACGCCGTCAAGTAACGGGCTGGCTCCTTCGGCGGGCGGCGCCGGTATTCACTGGCCTGTGCCACCCTGCCCGAATTCAAGGCGCATTCCTTTCCGGGTGCGCCTTTTTACGTTCAGTCACGCTGTGCGAGCCCCTGGCCCCGCTGTTCCGGGCGGCCAGCTGACTGATTTTCCAGCGCAACATTTGAAAGAGGCCTGACGCTGAACCTGGTGCCATCGGGACGGCACGCACGGGTGGAGCGATCCGGGAGGAACATGCTTCAAGATATTCGGGACAATGCCCAGGGCACTATCGCCAAGATTATCATCGCTGTACTGATCGTTTCCCTTTCAATCTGGGGTATGGATGCGATTGTCGGGGGGTTCCAGGGAGAGCCCGAAGTGGCGACGGTCAACGGAGAAGACATCACCGAGCGCGAATTCCAGCGCATGGTTCAGCTTGACACGCAACAGCGTCTCAGCGAAATGGATGACCCTGACCCCGCCCTGCTGGATGAGGATCAGATCCGCCGGGAAGTGCTTGACAGCATGATCCAGTCCGAGATCCTGGCGCAGGAAGCCGGCAATCAGGGGCTGGAACTGACCGAAGCCGGGGTCGATCAGCTGATTGTGGGCATGCCCCAGTTCCGGGTTGACGGTGAGTTCAGTCAGCAGCGGTTCACCTCATTCGTGAGGAACCTGGGCATGAGCGTTTCGGAGTTCCGGCAGCTGCTTCGTCGTGATTACGTCAGCAACCAGATCCAGACCGCGGTCGTCCGTGGCGGCCTTGCCCCCGCCGAGGCGGCTCATCAGCTGATGGCCATCCAGACCCAGACCCGGGATTTCAGCACCCGCCGGCTGAGTGCGGAGTCGGTCGCCGATGAGGTGGAGGTAACCGGGGAGGATGTGGAACGCTGGTATCAGGACAACCTCGACCGCTTCACCCAGCCGGAATCGGTGGATGTGGCCTACATCGCCTTGTCGCTGGACGACGTCCAGGAACGCGTCGATGTGCCCGAGGAGGACATCCGGGAGCGATACGAGCAGATGGCGGAAGAAACGGAAGGCGAGGACCGCCGTAGCGCCCATATCCTGATTGAGAAAGGTGATGACGCCGAGGAGCGGATCGAAGCGGTTGAGCAGCGCCTTGAAGAGGGCGAGGATTTCGCGGAACTGGCGCGGGAATTCTCGGATGATTCGCTGTCAGCGGATGAGGGTGGTGATCTTGGCTACCTGCAGGAAGGCGATCTGGGTGGCGAATACGATGAGGTCATGATGTCGCTGGAGGAAGGGGAAGTCTCGGGGCCGGTGGATACCGACTATGGCACCCACTTTATCAAGGTGCTGGACATACGCCGGGCGGAGCCTCCCAGTTTTGAAGAGGTGGAGCAGGAAATCCGGGATGAGCTGGCCCAGAGCAAGGCTGGTGATGAGTTTGCCCGGCAGCGTTCCGAGCTAGCCGATTTGGCGTTCTCGGCGGACACCCTGGAAGAGCCCGCCGAGCAGTTTGACCTGGAAATACAGACCCGTTCCGGCGTGACCCGGGAGAACAATGAGCCGCCCTTCGACCACGCGGGGCTGGTCCGTCAGCTGTTCACCCGGGATGTGCTGGAGGATGGCTTCAACACCGAACTGATCGATGTGGATCAGAATACCGCCGTGGTGGCCCGTGTGACTGAG
>JBMCIH010000213.1:0-4988 GCA_048617055.1 Marinobacter sp.
GTTTGCCCTGTTCCCCCAACGTGGCGGACAGGCACCGGACACCAGTACGCCGGATACCCTTTACCGCCTGGGGCAATGGCTGGGGCAGCTCCATAACATCGGCGGCAACGACGCCTTCCGGCACCGGCCCGCCATGTCGATTTTGCCGGCCATCACCGACTTCAGCCGCTATCTGACAGAAAATGACTGGATTCCAGCCGATCTGCGCCCGGCCTGGGACAGCCTGATTCCCGATCTGATCAACGAATGCGCACGCCTGCTGGACCAGGCCGGGGAACTGACCAGCATCCGCCTCCACGGTGACTGCCATGCCGGCAACATTCTGGTGCGGGAAGATCAGTTGCTGTTCGTCGACATGGACGACTGCCGCACCGGCCCCGCAATCCAGGACCTGTGGCTGCTGCTCAATGGCGATGACCTCGAGCGCAGCCAGCAGTTCGGCGAACTGCTCGAAGGCTATGAGATGTTCCGGGACTTCAACCGCCGGGAGCGCTACCTGATCGAACCCCTGCGTTGCTTCCGGCAGCTGTCCCACTGCGCCTGGCTGGCCCAGCGCTGGGACGATCCGGCCTTCCCCCGTTTCTTCCCCTGGTTTGCCCAGCCCCGGTTCTGGTCCGACCAGGTACTGTCACTGCGGGAACAGCTGGCGGCCCTGCAGGGGCCGGTGCTGAACATTCCCGGCCAGTACTGATCCTTTTACCGTAACCCCTTCCGGAGAGCCCATGAGCGAACGCGAGGCCACATATACCATCCGCAGCCTGATTGCCACCGCCATTGGCAGCATTATCGCCACCGTGCTGGTGCTGGAACTGAGCGGCAAGATCGCCCATACCGATAACAAGGACCACGTACCGGTGGGGGATTTCAAGGCCATCCATGTCGCCCCCGGGGAGGACTTCCGCATGTCCTCGAAAGCCTCGGAACTGCACGCCGCCTGCCAGGACGGCTACCTGGCCATTGCCGCCGATGCCGACCCTGAGTACCGTGGCATCCTGGTAGACTACAAGAACCGGGGCATCCGCTGCCAGCGGGCGCCTGGCAGCGAAGACTGACCCCGGGAGCGATCACCATGGCCCAGCACGACAACCAGGGAACCGCCGGCCCGGCACTGGATACCCTGTACGCCTGCGAGCAGCCCCGGCAGGACTTCCGCTTTGACGCGGCCGTGGCCCGGGTATTTCCCGACATGATCCGCCGTTCAGTGCCCGGCTACACCACCATCATTCCGATGATCGAGGTAATTACCGAACAGTACGTGCAACCCGGCTCCAACTGCTACGACCTGGGCTGCTCCCTGGGTGCTTCGACCCTCGCCATGCGCCATGGCATGCCCGGGGC
The DNA here is from genome assembly GCA_048617055.1 of Marinobacter sp. Classification (GTDB taxonomy): domain Bacteria; phylum Pseudomonadota; class Gammaproteobacteria; order Pseudomonadales; family Oleiphilaceae; genus Marinobacter. Next base: position 1,339 of record JBMCIH010000213.1, read on the forward strand.
TGGCTGTACGCTGGTGGGGGTGGACAACTCCGAGGCGATGATCGAGCGCTGCGAGCACTTCATTGCCCTGGACGATCACCCGCTGCCGGTTACCCTGCGCTGCGAGGACGTTCTGGAGACCGCCATCGATAACGCCTCTGTCACCACCCTCAATTTCACCCTGCAGTTCGTCGAACCCGGACGCCGGCTGGAACTGCTGAGCCGCATCGCCAAGGCCACCCGCCCCGGCGGCGTGCTGATCCTGTCGGAGAAGATCCGCTTCGAGTGTGAGGCCGAGCAGGCCACTCAGACCCGGCTGCACCATGAGTTCAAGCGGGCCAACGGCTATTCAGACCTGGAAATCAGCCAGAAGCGGTCTGCCCTGGAGCAGGTCCTGATCCCCGAAACACTGGACGACCACCGCCGCCGCCTCGAGGCGGCGGGCTTCAGCAATGTCATGGTCTGGTACCAGTGCTTCAATTTCGTATCCATGCTGGCATTCAGGCCAGCCTGATAGGAGGAATCATGGCGGAGTTCGACTGGCAGGGAACCTGGTCCGACATGTTGCGGCGGCTGGAAGAGGACGGCTGGCAGGACTGGGCCGACCGCGTCCGCGATCAGCTCCACACCCGCTTCGAGGAACAGCCTCACGGCGACCTGCCCCGCTGGCTGGCATCCCTTGACCGTCTGCCGGACCGCACCGACGCTGTGGTCTACTGCGACCGCAGTGAAGTGACCGTGGATTCCCTGGTGCCCCTGTCGACACCGGAGGTTGAGGAACTGGAACAGGGGCTCAGGGGCCTGATGCCCTGGCGCAAGGGCCCGTACCGCTTCTTCGGCACCCTGGTGGACACGGAGTGGCGGTCGGACTGGAAATGGGACCGGGTGGCCCCGGCCATCAGCAGCCTGGAAGGCCGGCGCGTCCTGGATGTGGGCTGCGGTTCCGGTTATCACCTCTGGCGCATGTTCGGCGCCGGCGCCCGGGAAGTGATCGGTGTGGACCCCGGCCTGCTGTTCCTGTGCCAGTTCCTCGCGGTCAAGAAGTATCAGCCCGGCGCGGCGGTAGACCTGCTGCCGTTACGGGTGGAGGACCTGCCCGGCCCGCTGGAATACTTTGATACTACTTTCTCCATGGGTGTGCTCTACCACCGGCGCTCCCCCATCGATCACCTGCTGGAACTGAAGGATACCCTGCGTCCGGGCGGGGAGCTGGTACTGGAGACCCTGGTGGTGGAAGGCCCGGAAGGCTATGCGCTGGTGCCGGAGGATCGGTACGGGCGCATGCGCAACGTGTGGTTCCTGCCTTCCTGCCCTACCCTGCTGCGCTGGATGATCCGGGCCGGACTGGAGGCTGCACAAGTGGTGGATGTCACCGCCACCACCACCGAAGAACAGCGGTCAACGGACTGGATGCGGTTCCAGTCCCTGGAACATTTCCTCGACCCGGACGACCCGACCCGCACCATCGAAGGATACCCGGGGCCCAGGCGGGCCACGGTGGTTGCCCGCAAGCCGGACAGGTAGTACGGGCGATGAGGCCGGTGCCCCTGCCTCAGGGTGCCGGCCGCTCATGACCGACGCAGGGCTCAGGCGCCGAAGGGGTGGCGCAGGGTAATGGTTTCTACCCGGTCCGGGCCGGTGGAGATGATATCGATGGGCGCCTCGATCTGCTCCTCAAGAAAGCGGATATAGGCCCGGGCATTGGCCGGCAGCTGCTCCAGGCTGGTGAGTCCGACCGTACTCTCGCTCCAGCCCGGCAATTCCTCGTAGAGCGGTTCGATCAGCCCGTACTCCTCCACATTGATGGGCGGGCGGCTCATCTCCCCGGTGGGCGTCCGGTAGCCCACGCACACCTTCACGGTTTCCATGCCGTCGAGCACATCCAGCTTGGTCAGGCAGATGCCGGACACACTGTTGATCTGGATGGCATGGCGCAGCGCCACGGCATCAAACCAGCCACAGCGGCGGGCGCGGCCTGTGGTGGTGCCCACCTCGTTGCCCTTGACCGCCAGGTGCTGGCCCATGTCGTCGAACAGCTCGGTGGGAAAGGGACCGGAGCCTACGCGGGTGGTATAGGCCTTGGTAATTCCCAGCACATAGTCGAGGAACAGGGGGCCGAAACCGGAACCGGTAGCTGTGCCCCCCGCCGTGGTGTTGGAGGAGGTGACGTAGGGATAGGTGCCCAGGTCAATATCCAGCAAGGACCCCTGGGCCCCTTCAAACAGGATGTTCTCACCCCGCTTGCGGTAGTCATGGAGCATGTCGGTGACATCCGCCGCCATGGGCAGAATCTCCTCGCCCATCTGCCTGAGCGTTGCCAGCGCCTGGTCGATGTCCACCGGCTCTTCGCGGAAATACTCCGTCAGCACAAAGTTGTGGTAGGCCATGATTTCCCGCAGCTTGACCTCGAAGGTCTGCGGGTTGAACAGGTCCCCCAGGCGCAGGCCCCGGCGGGACACCTTGTCCTCGTAGGCCGGTCCAATGCCGCGGCCGGTAGTGCCGATCTTGTCGTTGCCCCGGGCACGTTCACGGGCCTGGTCGATACGCACATGGGTGGGCAGAATCAGCGGGCAGGCGTGGCTGATGCGCAGGCGGTCGCGCACCGCAACCCCGCTTTCCTCCAGCTCGCGCACTTCCTTGAGCAGTGCGTCCGGGGCCAGCACCACACCATTGCCGATCAGGCAGTGGACGTGTTTGCGCAGGATGCCGGAGGGAATCAGATGCAGCGCGGTTTTCTTGCCTTCGATGACAAGCGTGTGGCCGGCATTGTGCCCGCCCTGGAAACGGACCACCGCTGCCACCTGGTCGGTCAGCAGATCGACGATCTTCCCTTTGCCTTCATCACCCCACTGGGTGCCCAGCACTACAACGTTCTTTCCCATGACAATCTCTCGTATGGTCCGGCCGGGGGCCGGTCACTATCAGAATGAATACCTGCTCAGAGAGCCTCGAGTTGTTCAACCACCCACTGCCCATCACGCTTGACCATGATGCGGTCGCAGCCCCGCTCGGCGGGACTGACACTGACGTCCTCCGGCAACGCCCGCACCACCGTTTCGGTCATGCGCAGGCCGGCAATGGCCGAATCCAGAGCCGGGTCCGGATCCGCCGGTGCCCAGATGGCCAACCGCCTGCGGGTGGGCCGGCGCCCCAGAGCTACCAGCGCCCGCACATCCAGACTGAAGCCCGTGGCCGGCCGGGCCCGGCCAAAATCCCGGCCGATGGCGTCGTAGCGACCGCCCTTGCCCACGGCATCACCATGACCCGGCACATAGGCGGCGAACACCAGCCCGGTGTGGTAGTTGTAGCCCCGCAGCTCACAGAAATCGAATCCGAAACTGATGTCCGGATAATCGCGGCCCAGCATGTCGGACACGCGTGCCAACTGGTCAAGGGCGGCATCCAGATTGTCAGAGGCACCCTGCAGGATCCGGCGCGCTTCCTCCACCGTGGAAAGTTGCGCCGCGCGCTTAAAGTGCCTGGCGTTACCCTCATTGATGATCGAGCGGATTTTCGCCGAGGCGTTCTTCAGGCCATTTATCTCTTTGCCTTCGGCTTCGTCGATCTGTTCCTGCAATTCACTGAGGAGAGAGAGAAGTTCCTCGAAAACCATGATCGGCGGAAGCGTATCCGCGAGCGACTCCCAGCGGCCTTCGAGAATCTGGCGCGCG
>JBMCIH010000214.1:0-4966 GCA_048617055.1 Marinobacter sp.
GCCTTTCCGCTTGGCCAGCAGGACCTCCTGTTGCAGCATATTCTGGAAATAGTCATGGTTGAACAGGTTGGTAAGGCCGTCCACGGCGGCCTTACGGGACAGTTCCAGGCGTCCGGCAGCGGCCACCGAAATGATCTCCAGGGCGCCGATCCGGGCCTCGGTAAAGCAGTTGCTGATGTGGTTGTTTTCCAGGTACAGCAGCCCGATCAGTGACCGTTCTCCCGCGGCGCCAATGGCAATGGGCAGGCACAGGATGGAACGTACCCGCTCCCGCAGTATGTACTCCTCCCGATCCAGGCCCGGCACCGGGCTGTTCACCGCCAGGGCATCGGCCACCACCACGCTTTCCTGAGTGCGGCTGACATAGTTGATGGTGGCCCGGGACACGGTTTCGCACTGATCCAGGGGCGAGGATTGCAGGATCACGGTCTCGTGGGTGTCCACCGAGGCTTCCGCCTCGATGCGAAGCTGGCCATCGCTGTCCCGCAGGGCGAGGATGCCTCGCTGGGCGCCGGCGAACTCGATGGCGATGTTGATGATGGCTTCCACCATGCGGCTGTGGATCTGCTCGTCCGCGATGGCCTTGAGCGCCTTCATCAGCGAGGTCATGTCCACTTCCGCCATGGGCATGGCGCGGGTGCCCGCCAGGGTCGATGAGGTCTGCTCACGGGACAGGTCCGGATAGCGCTGTTCCAGCTGCTGCACCTTGGCATGGGCGCCCCAGCGGCGGTAGGCGTCGCGGGCCCGGGACAGGTAGGGCATGGCAAGGGTGCTGCGCCCGGCATTCATATGCATGGTGCCGCACAGCTCACAGGCCATGGCCTGTTCGCTGATAATGCTGTTTTTGCGGGCCAGGTCGATGGCCCGGTCAAAGGCCTCGTGGGCCTCGAAGGGTTTGCCCGTGACCCGCAGCAGTTCGGCCTGGCACAGGTGGTACTTGTTGGGGATGTTGAAGGGGTCGTGTTTCATCCGCCGGACCATGGCACGGATGTCCCGCCGGGCCAGACGCAGCAGCCGGTGGCGCTGGCGGCGGGAGCGCTCCCGGCCGGCACTGCGCAGGATCACCAGGGTTCTCAGGAAAACCGTCCAGCGTCCGCCATAGAAGGCGTCGGCACCGGAGGTACTTTTCAGCATATGCTGGCTGATCTGCCGTGGCCGCTGATCCGACTCATCATCAAACAGATAGCCCAGAAACATGGCCTTGGAGAGCACGTGATCCACCAGCGGGAAGTCCTTGGCTTCCTTATGCCGTGGCAGCATTTCCTCCAGGCTGTAGATGTCCCCCTCCAGCCGGGCCGGGTTGTGGCTGAAGCCCCGCAGGTTGTGCAACAGTTGCAGCCGCGACTCCGGGTGATGGAGTATAGTCCCCATGTGCAGTGCCCGGAATTCCCCCAGGTGGTAACTGGTGAGGTTCTCCACCTGCTCCAGATCCTCGCCGGCCAGGAGCATGTTCTCCTCCATAATGTTGGAGGCGTGTACCGCATATTCGAGATCGCCGTTCTCCATGCACAGCCGGGACGCCTGACGCAACGGTTCAAAGGTGTTCCGGACCGGCTCCTTCCAGTGCTGGATCAGCGACCCATAGAGGTGGAGTGCGCGGCCCCGGCGGCTGTTGAAGCGTTCACTCAGGTCAACGGCCAGGCGTCCAAGGGTTGCGCCTGTGTCCGGGTCCTCCAGGTTCAAGGCATACATCATGCCGATGATGGAGAAGGTGGTGGTGATCTCCGGGCTGAGGCCGTGGTCCAGTACCAGTTCCGCGCCCTTGATACACAGCAGCGGCAACAGCAGGGGTTCGGCAAACATGGCGGCACTGCCAATACTGGAGCCAATACGGGCCGCCGCCCGGTGCTGGGCGGAGGCCATGTCCGGGTAATCCTTGAGGGATTCGAGATTGACGGACTTCAGACGGCTTTTCAGCTTCAGGAAACGGAGTGTCACCTGTAACCTGTTCGGATGACGGGGGTAGTGGTGGCCCAGTTCCGCCAGCAGGGGCAGGGCGGTGTCGATGGCCTTCTCCAGCTCGCCGCGGGTGATCAGGTGGCTGATCTGGATCTCGTGGAAGGTCACCCGGCTGAGCAGGTCGCGGGCGTTGGTCAGGCCGGAGTCGAGAAAGATCTGCAGGGCTTTGTGGTCGCCGACAAAGGCGGCCGCCTCCGCCGCCGCACCGAAGGCGCTCAGGGCCAGCGAATAGTCGGTCTCCCAGGGGCGGTCCCCCAGCAGCATGATGGCCCGGCGGAAATGATCGTAGGCAATGGGGTAGGAGGCCGCCTGGCGGGCCCGGTAACCCGCTTCCAGGTTGAGCCGGCAGAGTTCCCGTTTTTCCTCGGGGTCGTCAATCAGTGCCACCGCAATATTCAGATGGTTGACGATGGAGAACAGGCCATCCTTGCGCTGTGCGGCGTTGAGATTGCTCATCAGCTGGCGCCCGATCTCCAGGTGGGCGGCGATGCGGGTGTCATGGTCCACCAGGTTGTAGGCCGCTTCCTGTATCCGGTCGTGGCAGAAGGCGTACTCCACGGTAATCCGGCCGGCGTCCGTATCCTGCGCCAGTTCCGTAAGCTGATAGGTGTCCCGGATCGGGGTGATCAGGCCTTCCTCGGTGGGGGCCTTCAGTGCCCGGGCCACTTCCACCGGTGACATCTCGGCAATCAGCGAAAGCATGGCCAGGGAAAAGCGGTTGCCGGCGCAGGAGGCATACCGGAGCAGGCGCAGGCTGGTCTCCGGCAGCCGCTCCAGCTTGCGGGTCATCAGGCCGGCGACATTGTCGGTCATCTGCTGCTCGGTCAGGCGGGCGATGTCCCACACCCAGCGCCGGGCGTCGGCGTCAAAGGTGATGTTGCCCTGCTGATGCTGATCCTTTAGAAACTCCTCCACGAAGAAGGGATTGCCCTCGGTTTTCTGGCGGATTACCCGGGCCAGGGGCTCCACCTCGGTAGTGGTGGTCATCAGGGTATCGGCCAGCAACCGGCAGATGTCGGCGATGCCCAAGGGTTGCAGATCGATGTAGGTCAGGTAGACATCGGTGCCCTGCAGGCCCTGCAGGGTCTGCATCAGCGGGTGGTCCGGTGTCACCTCGTTGTCACGGTAGGCGCCCACCACCATCAGCCGGTCGCCCTCCACCTGATCCACCAGCAGATTGGCCAGCTGCAGGGTGCTGCTGTCGGCCCACTGCAGGTCGTCCAGCACCAGTACCAGGGGGTGGTCGGCATGACTGAACACCCGGATAAAGTTGAACAAAGTGAGGCGGAAGCGCTGATCCGCTTCCGTGGGCCCGACTGCCGCCAGTTTCGGCTGGGGTCCCATGATCAGTTCCAGTTCCGGGATCAGTTCTGTCATCAGGGCACCATTGGTCCCCAGGGCGTCGTTGAGACGCTTGTTCCAGTAGGCCAGCCGCTCGTCGCTTTCCGTCAGAAGCTGCTGGACCAGGTCCCTCAGGGCCACGGTCAGGCCACTGTAGGGAATGTCCCGGTGCACCAGGTCGAACTTGCCCACCACGAAGAAACCCCGGCGGGCGGTGACCGGCTTGTGCAGCTCGTTGATCAGCCGGCTCTTGCCAACGCCGGAGCGGCCCGCCACCAGGGCCAGGGACACCTTGTCGTAGGATTTTTCGAAGGCTGTCAGTAGCTTGCTGACTTCCTGCTCGCGACCATAGAGGCGCTGGGGAATGCGGAACTGGTCCGGAATATCCCGGGTGGCCAGAGGGAAGTCGCTGATAAAGGCGGTGTTGTTAAGCTGGCGGTAGCACTCCTGCAGGTCATGATGCAGCCCGACCGCGCTCTGATAGCGCTGTTCCGCAGTTTTGGCCAGCAGCTTCATGATCAGGTCGGACAAGACCCGCGGAATGCTGCTGTTCAGGTCCGCCGGCGCCACCGGTGTGCGGGCGATATGGCAGTGGAACCATTCGATGGGCTCTTTGGCCGAGAACAGCGGCTGGCCGGCGACCAGCTCGTAGAGGGTCGCGCCCAGGGAATAGAAGTCCGAGCGGTAGTCCACCACCCGGTTCATCCGCCCGGTCTGCTCCGGTGACATGTACCCGGGGGTGCCGGGCACCGTGGCGGGCGACGTCAGTACGGCCTGTTCGGTGCCATAGCGGGTGGCTATGCCGAAGTCAATCAGGCGTAAGGCCCGGGTTTTGGCATTGATCAGGATGTTGGCGGGATTGATGTCCTTGTGGATGATGCCGGCGGCGTGCAGGTGCTTCAGGGCTGTTGCAATTGCCGTGGCAATGCCGACACAGGCCTTGAGGGTAATGTGACGATGGGCAAGGACACGGTCAAGGGACTGGCCGCCGATGTCTTCCAGCACCAGGGCGGGCAGGTCGCCGATATGGGTCAGCTCATGCACCTTGATCAGGTAGGCGCAGTCCTGCTCCAGCAGATCCCGCAGGATTTTATATTCGTGCTGCAGCAGGGCGATGTTTTCCCGGCTGGCCTCCTTCGGCCTGAGCGTCTTGACAATAACCGGCTGCTGATCCGCCTCCCGGAGCGCCCGGTGAATGCGGGTATTGCCCCCTTCGGCGATATTCTCTACAAAACGGTAACCCGGCGGTACCTCCACGGTCTGCTGTTTGACCCGGGTGCTGACGGCCATTTAACAGGGCTCCTGAGCTGGTTTTTTTTTATTGTTGAAATTATGACTGAAGCGTGCTGTCAGACATGTAAGTAATAGTAAGGGATTGTGTTATGTCGTAACTATCTACTCAACTACAAAAAACGAGCATCGCATGTTATGGGCTTGAAGTCCCGTCAATCGATGCAATAGTTAAGAAAGACTTCCGCGAAGCGATTTTCCCGGGCATGCTCCCATAGCTCAGAGCATAGACAAGTTTGGGTCAGGGAGGGGCGGTCCGAAGTCAAGCCTTCACATCCTATGAGTCAGTAAGGAGGCAAGTCATGGCGAATGCTGGTATCAGCAACGACAGTTTCAACTCGCTTTCCACCCTGGAGGTGGATGGCACCACTTACCA
>JBMCIH010000215.1:0-4960 GCA_048617055.1 Marinobacter sp.
GTTTTCAAGCTGGGCGATTTCCCTGACCCGGGCACCGACCGGTAGTCTTTCCCGGTAGTCGTGACGGGTCATGTCCAGTACCCGCTCTGTCAGCGCCCGCATGGGTTCGAGCAACGCTGCCGACATACGGTTTACCAGCAGCAGGGCAAATACCAGCAGCGACATACCGACCACAGACGAGGTGAGCAGGATGTCGGTACGACGATCGGCGAGCTGGCCTTCGCTGACCGCAACCTCGACCGCACCGACCCGCAACGCGCCGGCGGAGAGCCGGCGTCCCGGCTCGAACCATTGCTCCTCTTCATCCCCCAGCGCTACCGGCAATTGGAGGATATCGGAAGTGAAGCGGTGCACGTCATCAGACGCAGGGTCTTCACCGGGCCATTGCCGAATGTCGTCGTTACCGATGAAGCCCATTTCATTGCCTAGCACATCGGTAACCCGTATCCACTCCAGGTCCGAGCGGGTCATGGCCTGCTGGAGCAGTTCCTCCAGCACGTTCTTGTTGCCTGCCACCACGGCGTATTCCATTGACGGTGCCAGGGTGTCCGCAAGCGCCTGTGTGCTGTCGAACAGATCCTGCCTTGCGTCGGACAGGCGTGCATGGGTGAAGAACACCATCAGGCCGACGAACATCAGTGCGGCGGGGAGGGCACCCAGCAACAGCAACTGGCTGCCAAGACTGCGTCCGGGGGTGTTACGTCTCACTCGCCTTCCTCCTCCGGCTTCTGTAACAGCCCCTGTACCTCATCAACAATCTCGCTGTCCGCCGGGAGCGGAATGTTCAGGGAACGGGCGACCTGCCGGTTGACCTCAATACTGAAAACGTCAGGATAAGAAGGCGCTGGCAGCTCTCCGGTTTTTTGCCACTTTTTGATATAGCCGGCGGCCACCCGGGCGTACTCCGGCAGGGGAACATAGGACGATGCGAGCACCCCGGCTCGAACGAAAGCATGGCTGGGGCCGATGACAAGACGGTTACGCCGGTAGGTCGTCAGCAGGATGTGTTTGATGGTACGGGCGTTGTATATCGTGTCATCGGGTGTGGCCAGCAGGAAATCGCCGTACTCCAGGGCCCGGGACAGGTTAGGAATGAGGGTGTCCTCACTGGTCACCAGGAAAATCCGGGCCTCGATGCCGAAACCGGGCAGCCGGTCAATCAGGTCGTCATACTGGTCGGCCTGATCCGGCCGCGCCAGCAGCGCCATCCGGGTGGCCTGGGGCAGTATGACCCGGCCGATCAGCGCCTGCCGCAACAGGGGAACGTCATAGAAGACTGCCGACAGGTCGGCGTCACTGTCCCGGGAAAAACCCTGGAATTCGGATACGCCAATCAGCAGGGCAAGGACCGGGCGTTTGGTGCCATGCTCAAGCACCTGCGTCAGGGCATCCGGGCCAAGGGTGATGACCGGCCCCGGCGGGCCCTCGAAGTTACGAAGTGAGGCATAGGACCGCACTTGCGTATCCTCGCCAAGTTCCGCCTCAAGAAGCTCGGTAAAACGGAGGTTGAAGGTGGGGTTTGCGGAACCCTGAAGATAGACGACTTCCGGCTCCGCCGCCGCTGCGACCGGTATGACCAGCAGCAGGACAGCGATCATGACGGCCCCGAAGCGGGTCCTGCCCCGGCCCCCGGGGGCGTCTGCGCATGGGGAAAGCCGGCTGCCCATACCCATCCTGGTGATCCCTCTCCGCAGATGCCCCATCAGAAACGTACGCCTGCCTCCAGGAACACCTGGTTGCGGTCCCTGTAGTTGTTATCCCGGCTCAGCAACGGATTGTCATTGAGATAGTGGTGCAGGATCAGGGCAAAATCATAGCTCAGCCTGGGCTGGTGTACGGTTTTCGCCAGCCGCAGGTCTGCCCGCTGATAGGGCCCGCTGCGGAACTCGTCCGCCATGTACCAGGCCAGTGCTGAACTCCAGTCACGCGGGTAACGCTGGATCCAGGCCACACTGCCGGAGTGGCGAACGGTAAGGCGGCTCTCGATATCCACAAGATCCTGCTGCTTGTCCGCCGAAAGCCCGTCATTGGCCCGGTACTCGCTGTCCTGATCCAGGTAGCCATAACTGAGGCGCAACCGGGTATCGCCAAGGTCAAGGGCGGTTTCCAGCTCGATGCCCTGCTGATCCATTGCCACCCGGTTGCCCAGATCAAAATCCTCAACGCTGATATAACCGGCCACCAGGTTCCGCAGCCGGTCATGGAAATAGCGCACTTCCGTTGACATCACCCCCCGACCAAGCCGGAACTGGCCGTAATAGCTGAGTTCACGGCTGGTGATTCTTTCCTCTTCCAGGTCGCCTCCGGCACGGACGTAGAAGTCAGAGTAGTCCTGGTCCGGGTTGCTGGCATCAAACCCGGCATCCACCCGCTGGCCCTCCAGGAAACCGTACATCCCTGGGCTGACATCCTGGGGCGTATAGGCCCAGTTCGCCCGCTGTTCCAGGGCATCCGGCGTACGCACCGCCCGGGAATAGACGAAGCGCAGGGTCTGGTTGTTGGTCAGATGAAAATTGGCCGCTACCCGGGGGGACAGGAAATTGTCCTCCAGCAGGGAGGTGTGCTCGTAGTTGGCGCCTCCATTCAGGGTCAGCCAGCGCGACGGCGTATACTCAAGATTGGTGAACAGCCGGGCCTGATAGGTGCTGCCGTCACCGCCAAAAAAGGTCTCCGACTCGTAGCCGTCCTCCTGGTAGCCCAGGCCGCTGACCAGCCGGACGTCCGGGGTGATTTCCCAGGTATCCTGCAGTTCGAACTCCAGCCGCCGCTGACGAAAATCCTGGTTGAGGGTCATGTCCGCACAGGGTACCGAGTCGTCGCCGACCAGGTCCACACAGCTCCTCCAGTCCTGCTGGCGATCGTAGTGCTGGAAGCTGGTCTGCAGCTCCAGCAGGTGATTGTCGAACCCGCCGTAGCCATAGCGGGCCTGCAGGTAATAGTCGAGGACCTCCTGGTCCGGATCGTCCTGGATGTTGAAACCGTCTCCGAGTTTGAGGGGGTCATCCTCATCCACACCGTCGGTCACCCCCGCCCGCAGGTCCAGGGAGTGGCCGGGTCCGGGCTGTATCACGCCATCGTAATAGAGCTGGTTGAGTCCGAAGCCGTCACGTATCGGCACTTCCCGCATGTCGTTGTGGCTGTCGTACTGATAGTCAAAGCCGTCGGATTCCCGTCGGTGCCAGGCCAGGCGCCAGCTGTAGTTATCGCCGGCACTGCCATGCCAGGCCGTGTAATTGCGTATTCCCGGACCTCCCCCCTGGCCGAGGAGGCCAGTGCCGGCGGTATTTTCCGGTGACAGGGTGATAATGTTGATGGATGCCAGGAAGGCATTGTTGCCATGGGCTGCCGAGTTGGGCCCGCGGCTGACCTCGATCCGGTCGATCAGTTCCAGCGGCACCGGCATGGCATTCCAGTCCACGTCCGCGAGGCTCGGCTGATAACCGGTGCGGCCATCTATCAGCACCTGCAGACGGCGCTGTTCGTAGGCCACGGTGCCGTGATAGCTGACCACCGGCTGGTTGCTGCCGACCGCGGCGACGGTCATGCCGGGCACCAGGCGGAAGACATCGGCCAGCGCAACCAGGCCCAGATCGCGGATGGTTTCGCCGGAGATCACCGTGGTGGTGCCGGGAACCCGGGCCTTGGGCTGCCGCAGGCGGGTGGTGGTGAGCACCTCTGGCACCGCGCTGTATACTCCCGGCTGCTCGACAGCGGTATTCAGATCGAGCCAGGGCGGTATATCCTTTGGCCAGGCGGGCGCGCTGACCAGTAACAAACTGCCGAAAGCCAGTGCTGTGCTGGCCGGCCACGGGGGCGATACTGCTGTGCGGGTTCTGGATGTCATTCTGTCCCTGGCCTGACTGCAGCCTTGCGGTCGATATGTTGTTTTAGATTTGTTCAGGAATTGGCATCATAGCGTAAAGTTGCCTGCCATCGGGAGTATGCCGTTCAATGAATTGTTGGGAAACACTGGGTATCGAGCCGACCCGCGACAGTGCGCGGATCCGCGAAGCCTTCGAGCGCCAGAGCAAGTTTGCCGAGGGGGAGGAAGCCCGGCGCCTTGAGGACGCTTACCGCGCCGCCATGGCAGAAGCCGGCCAGGATGTACGGCCGGAACCCGCCCCCCGGACGGCGGACACTGACACCCCGGGGGATGCTTCCGGATGGCAGTCCGAGGCCCGTGCTGCGCCGCTGTCGGCAAGGGATCAACAGGTTGTGCGGGAAGTGGTCATTCAGGTTAACGCCATGCTCCACGACAGCCGCAGACTGCAGGATGTCGCCATCTGGCGCGCCATACTGACCGAGCCGCCAGCGGACCAGGACCACCTGCGGGCGGCCATCGGTCAGGAGCTTGAGCCCAGATTGCGGCCCATGGCCGAGAATGCCCAACTGCCAGCGCCGGTGGCCCGTTTTCTCGGGGACTGGTTTGGCTGGTACGGCATGACCGACGCCCTGGAGCAGCAGTCCGGTGAAGGCGAGCCTGTCCTGGATGATGCGGGAAAATACCAGGGCATCAGTTTCCCCCGGTCCGATTCCGAGAAATCCGGAGACAGCGACTCCCAGCGCCCCCAGATGACCAATTTCTGGCCGGCAGTGATCGGCTGGATTGTGGGCATTGTGATCCTCACCAGCCTGTTCGGTGCCCTGACGGGGGGCGGAGGGGGCTGACCTGCGCAGGCCCGGTCCTCAGTCCGCATCCGATGCCTGCCCGGCCTCAATCAGCCGCCGGTATCGCTGCGCCAGCATGGCGCCCACAATGACCTGTATCTGGTTGTAGCACATGATCGGCAGTACGATCATGCCGAAGCCCGGATGACCGGAGAACAGCACCTTGGCCATGGGCAGGCCGGAGGCCAGACTTTTCTTTGACCCGCAGAAGACCACCGCCGCCTCGTCCGCCAGGCTGAAGCCCAGCTGCCGGACCAGCAGATGGGCCACCAGCATAAAGAACCCCAGCAGG
>JBMCIH010000216.1:0-4945 GCA_048617055.1 Marinobacter sp.
AGGCCCGGCATGACGATTTCGTTGCTCACCATGGTGGCGATGGCCACGGAGCAGACGATCACCATGGCGGCCGCTGCCGATCCGCCGCCGAGGAAGGCGAGAATGGCCAGCCAGGTCTGCTCCTCCAGTATCGGCAGGGTGAGTATCAGCATGTCCGGGTTGACGCCGGCGGTGTTGCTGTGGAGCAGGCCCGCCGCGGCAATGGGCAGCACGAAGGCACTGGCGATCACCAGGTAGGCCGGCATAGCCCAGCGAGCGGTATGGAAGTCCCGGTAGTCGGCGTTTTCCACCACCATGACGTGGAACTGACGGGGCAGGCAAAGTATGGCCAGCATGGCGACGATGGTCTGGGTGATGAAAGAAGGAGCTTCCACCGCGTCCCAGGTAAGCTGGCCGGCCAGGTCGGCCTGGCGCACATGTGTCAGCAGGTCACCAAACCCCCCGTACAGGCCGTAACCGACAAAAAGGCCGACGGCGACAAAAGCCACCAGTTTGATCACTGACTCGAACGCCACCGCCTGGATCATGCCCCGGTGATGTTCGGTGGACTCCAGGTGGCGGGTGCCGAAAAGCACGGTGAACAGGGCCAGCACCAGGGTGATGTACCAGGCCGAGTCGCTCCAGGCCGCCTGCTGGGTCGCCGTGGCGGTGCCGTTGCCGGACAGCACATTGAAGCCCAGGGAAATCGCTTTCAGCTGCAATGCGATGTAGGGCACGCTGCCGATCAGGGCAAAGACCGCAATCAGCGCCGCCAGTGACTGGGACTTGCCGTAGCGGGAGGCGATGAAGTCGGCGATGGAGGTGCTGTTGCTGCGCTTGCTGATGTAGATGATGCGGCGCAGCAGGGGCGCGCCGAAGAGAAATACCAGTAGCGGGCCCAGGTAGATGGGCAGGAAGCCGAAACCTTCCTGGGTGGCCCGGCCGACGGCACCGTAGAAGGTCCAGGAGGTAAAGTAGACCGCCAGCGACAGGGCATAGACATGCTGGCGGGCAAACCGGTTGCGGTACAGCCCCGGGTGGCGGTCGCCGGCCCAGGCGATGGCAAAGAGCAGGGAGATGTAGGCAATGGAAATGACTACCAGCAGCCAGACACTGATCATCGCCGCTTACTCCCGCCCGGTGTCGTCAGTCACAGACTTCCCGTAACAGCCGGTCTTCGGTACCCAGCCGCCGCACATGGCTGGTGTCCGGCCTGCCCACGTCGTCGAGGGCAACCAGCTCACGGCTGGGGCAGTTGAGCAGCCACCCGCCGTGGGTCACGCGATCGCCATAGGTCTGGCGGAAATGATAGAGGCGGAACTGCAAGGTATCCCTCCCCCCGGGGGTGGTCCTGAGGCTGTCACGGTCCAGCACCGTGATGCGGTTGACCTGCGGTACAAAGAAGCTCCACGGGCGCCAGAACTCGGCGGCGGCTTCCGTACTGACCACCACCGAACTGCCGGGCAGCCGGCCAGTGATCTGGTCGTGCCAGGTGTATTCCATGTAGATCTGGTACCCCATCATGCCCAGCCCGGCGAATACCGGAATGATCCACTTCGGGGCTTTTTTGCGGGTGGCGGCGCGGATGCCCATGGCAATGCCCGCAGCCCCCAGGCCGCAGATGATGGTGGCAACAAAATTCCAGAACATAGTACTTCCTCGGCGAGCGCCTGAAAAAGGCCGGCTGTGTTGCAACCGGGCTTTTTCAGGGGCTCAGTAAAAAAACGGGCCTCCCGAAGAGGAGGCCCGTCCTGGATCAACCCGTTCAGATTCGCATCTGAGCGCGGGCCTTATTATGTCTTAGTGATCCACTGCCTTGCCAGCGCCACGGGGATAGCGGACGCTTTCCACCAGCTCCTGGATTTCCACCGGCGGCTCATCGGTGGCGTTGGACACCACAAAGGCCACGATGAAGTTCACCAGGGCACCCACCGCGCCGATGGACAGCGGGGAAATACCCAGCACCCAGTTGTCGGCGTTGTCAGGCAGCATGGCGGTACCGCCAATGAAGAACCAGCCCTTGTACACAAAGATGTACACCAGGGTGAAGATCAGGCCGGCCAGCATGCCGCTGATGGCGCCCTTGTTGTTCACCCGTTTGGAGAAGATCCCCATCATCAGAGCCGGGAACAGGGAGGCTGCCGCGATACCGAAGGCCAGCGCCACCACCTGGGCCGCGAACCCGGGTGGGTTGGCGCCAAGATAGGTGGCTACCACGATGGCAAGCGCCATGGAGATCCGGGCCGCCAGCAGTTCGCCTTTCTCGCTGATGTTGGGGTTGATGGCCCCCTTGATCAGGTCGTGACTGACTGCCGAGGAAATGGCCAGCAGCAGACCGGCGGCTGTCGACAGGGCCGCTGCCAGACCGCCGGCAGCGATCAGGCCGATCACCCACCCGGGCAGGTCGGCGATTTCCGGATTGGCCAGTACCAGGATGTCGTTGTTGACGTCGAGCTCATTGCCTTCCCAGCCGCGCTCCTCGGCGGTGGTTTCGGCGAACTCCTCGTTACCGTCGTTATACACCTGGATGCGACCGTCGTTGTTCTTGTCCTCGTACTGGATCAGTCCGGTTTCTTCCCAGGTCTGCATCCACTCGGGACGGTCGGCGTACTCGATCGGCTCCTCCTGGACACCGTCCGGATAGATGGTGGTCATCAGGTTCAGGCGGGCCATGGAAGCCACCGCCGGAGCGGTCAGGTACAGCAGGGCGATGAACACCAGCGCCCAGCCTGCAGACCAGCGGGCATCCGCCACCTTGGGTACGGTAAAGAAGCGGATGATAACGTGGGGCAGACCCGCGGTACCGATCATCAGCGACAGGGTGAACAGCACCATGTTGAGCTTGTTGTCCACATCGGCCGTGTATTCGTTGAAGCCCAGGTCGGAAACGATCTGGTTCAGCGTGGTGAGGATCGGCTGGCCGGATTCCGTATGGGTCGAAAACATCGCCAGCGGCGGAACCGGGTTACCGGTCAGCTCGATGGCAATGAAGATCGCGGGAATCGTGTAGGCAATGATCAGTACGCAGTACTGGGCCACCTGGGTGTAGGTGATGCCTTTCATGCCGCCGAGTACGGCGTAGATGAAGACCACCACGGCGGCGATGATCAGGCCGGTAGTGGCGTCCACTTCCAGGAAGCGGGAGAAGGCCACGCCGGCACCGGCCATCTGGCCGATAACGTAGGTCACCGACGCGACGATCAGACACAGTACCGCCACCAGACGGGCGTTGCGGCTGTAGAACCGGTCACCGATAAACTCCGGCACCGTGAACTTGCCGAACTTGCGCAGGTAGGGGGCCAGCAGCATGGCGAGCAACACGTAACCGCCGGTCCACCCCATGAGGAAGGTGGAGTTGGCGTAACCGCCGGAGGCGATCAGGCCGGCCATGGAGATAAAGGATGCCGCCGACATCCAGTCCGCGCCTATGGCGGCGCCGTTGGTGACCGGGTGGACACCACCACCGGCCACGTAGAAATCGCTGGTGCTGCCGGCCTTGGCCCACAGCGCGATCAGGATATAGAGGAGGAACGACCCCCCCACGAAGATGAGGTTAATCGCAAACTGACTCATTGGATCATTCCTCCTCGGCCAGACCGAACTGCTCGTCCAGCTTGTTCATACGCCAGGCGTAGAAGAAGATCAGGGCAATGAAGGTCAGGATGGAGCCCTGCTGGGCAAACCAGAATCCGAGGTCGGTACCGCCCACCGGTATACCGGCAAGCATGGGGCGTAGCAGGATGGCGAAGCCGTATGATACCAGGGCCCATACGATCAGGCAGCCCAGTATTATGCGCAGGTTCGCCTTCCAGTACTGAACAGCGTTGCTGCTTGCGTCAGACATAAACAGGTCTCCTGTTTTGTTTTTGTAGGATTTAGACGCTTGAATTTTGGAGAAAAGTCAAAGCCTGCCAGGTCACTGTCCGACCGCAGTGCGGCGGGCAGTGACCACGGCAGTCCCTGTGAAGCAACCATGAGAACTTCTTATTCACGGGTTATTCTCCTGCTGGTTACCATCACCGACTTTACCTGTCGCAAAGTTAATGGATATTGGCAAAAGGTCTAAGTGACCCTTTCGTATACGTAATGCCCTGTTTTGAAAGGAATTGAAAGGCTGTTTCCGGGGCCTGTTGCAGCCGTTTCAGGCAGGATGAGAAGCCCATCACATCCGGTGCAGAGTCTTGAGCCGATGGTAATAGCGCAGCTTCTGGTGCAGGTCATCCAGGGTGACGACGCCCTGGCGGCCCGCCTCGCGAAAGGCGATAAGGGCGAGTTCGGCGGTGGCCAGGGCATCGGCGGCGGCGTGGTGGCGGGCGGCAATCTCCAGGCCGAAGTGGTCGGCCCAGTTGTCCAGCCGTTTGCTGCCTTCCAGGGCGTCGGGAAAGAACGCCGGCATCAGGTCCGCCACATCCACCCAGGTATGGGGCTGGGTGTAGTTCAGGTGCTGTTTCAGGGCCTTCTCCAGAAATTTCCGGTCGAAGGCTGAATGAAACGCCAGTATGGGGTCGCCGTTCATCCATTCCAGCAGACGCACCAGGGCATCCCGGGTTTCATGGCCCTTTGTCAGGGCTTCCGGGCCGATGCCGTGGATCAGGACGGTTTCGCGGATATCCAGCTCCGGCCGCCGCAGGATCAGGTCGAACTGGTCACTCAGGGGAATGGCCATGCGGTCGATGGCCACGGCGCCTATGGCGATCACCTTGTCCTTGGCCGGGTTGAGGCCGGTGGTTTCCAGATCCAGCACGATCAGCCGCAGGTCGTCCAGCCGCTCGGTGCCCGCGTCTTTCGGTAGCGGCAGGTGCGCCGGGCCATGATGCCCGGTGGGGCCGGTGAGCTTGTCGCTGATCCAGGCTTTCAGGTCGTCCAGCATTGCGGCTCCACCCCCTACAGTTGATAGGTCACTTCCAGTTTCTGCTGCAGCCGCTGCGCCTGGCGGAACGACTCCCGCAGTATACGGCGGTCCAGG
>JBMCIH010000217.1:0-4940 GCA_048617055.1 Marinobacter sp.
GATGGTGGGCGGCGGCAGCATCGTGCTCAGGGATATCCCCCCCTTCATGCTGGCCAATGGCAACAGTGCCCGGCTTTATGGCCTGAACCGGCGGGGCCTGGCCCGTGCCGGCATGAAGGCGGCGGCCATGGCGGAACTCAGGCGGGCCTACCGGACGCTTTACCGCACCGGCCTCCGGACCGGTGAAGCTGCCACGCGGCTGGAAGCGCAGAGCCCCTCAGTGGAGGTCAGCGAACTTCTGGACTTTCTGCGGACATCGGAAAGGGGGCTGAGCCGATGACTCAACTTCGCGCCGCTGTCATTGGCGTCGGTCACCTGGGGCGGTTTCACGCCCAGAAATATGCGACTCTCGACAATGCCGACCTGCGTTTTGTGGTGGACACCAACCCGGAACGGGGTGAGTTGGTGGCCCGTCAGGCTGGATGCCGGTATTGTGCGAGTCACAAGGCGCTGATCGGACAGGTTGATATTGCCAGTGTGGTGGTACCGACTTCTCACCATTACCCGGTGGCCAGGGACCTGCTGGAGGCGGGCATTCATTTGCTCATCGAGAAGCCGTTCGCCGCCACCACCGCAGAGGCCCGTGAACTGATCCGGGTGGCACAGGCGAATGGGTGTGTCCTGCAGGTGGGTCACCTTGAGCGCTTCAATCCGGTGATGCAGGGGCTGATCAACCGTATTGGCACGCCCATATTCATCGAGTCTCACCGTATTGCGCCGTTCAAGCCCCGGTCGATGGATGTGGACGTAGTGCTTGATCTGATGATCCATGATATCGATCTCATCCTCGACCTGGTGAAGTCCCCGATCGAGCGCATCGATGCCAGTGGTAGCCCGGTACTGTCGCCCTATACCGACATTGCCAACGTACGTTTTCAGTTCGCCAACGGCTGCGTCGCCAATCTCACGGCCAGCCGCATCAGCCTGAAGCAGGAGCGCCACATGCGGCTGTTCCAGAGCGATGCCTATTTTTCAGCAGACCTGAGCAACCTGACCCTGGAAGTGCGGCGCAAGTCCGAGCGGGAAATGTTTCCGGGCATCCCCGGTATCGACAGCGAGACCGTCCGGCTGGAAAAGACCGATGCGCTGGAAAGCGAAATCCGCGCCTTTATCAACAGCGTGGGTAACGGCCTGCCACCGGTAGTCAGCGGTGAGGACGGGTTAAGGGCGCTGGAAGTCGCCACAGCGGTTGTCAGGCAGGTTCGAAACGGTACTCATCACCAGGCCGGGTCGGAAGATCAGGCGCTTCCGCCCCACCTGCGGAGGATGCCATGATTCCAATGGTGGACCTGGCGGCTGGCCATGCCGCCCATCAGGAGGCCATCGAGAAGGCCGTATCCGGCGTTATCCGTTCCGGTCATTTCATAGGCGGGCCGGAGGTCAGGGCCTTCGAGCAGGAGGTGGCGGCGTTTCTGGGTGTGCCCCATGCCATCAGTTGCGCCTCGGGTACCGACGCCCTGCATCTGGGGCTGCTGGCGCTGGGTATCGGGCCGGGCGATGAGGTGATCACAACCCCTTTTACCTTCTTTGCCACCATCGAGGCCATCGTCTACGTGGGCGCCAGGCCAGTTTTCGTGGACATTGACCCGGCCACCTTAAACCTGGATGTCGGACAGCTGGCCGATGCCGTGACCGAGCGGACCCGGGCGGTACTGCCGGTTCACATCTTCGGGCAGCCGGTGGCTATGGAAGAACTTATGGTGTTTGCGGACAGGCATGGGCTGACTGTGGTGGAGGACTGTGCCCAGTCCTTCGGCGCCAGGCGGGGAGGCAGGTATACCGGCAGCTTCGGGGATGTGGGTGCATTCAGCTTCTTTCCCACCAAGAACCTGGGGGCCTGCGGCGACGGCGGGTTGATGGTGACCGGCTCAGCCGAGGTCGCTGACCGGCTACGGCTATTGTGCAACCACGGCAGCCCGGAGCGAAACCGGCATCAGCGGATTGGCTACAACAGCCGGCTGGATGCGATCCAGGCGGCAATCCTGCGCATCAAGCTCCGGCATGTGGAAGCCGCCAATGAAGCCCGGCGCCAGGTGGCGCGCTGGTATAAGGCAGGGTTGCAGGGGATTGCAGGCATTGACCTGCCGCAGACCCCTGACGGGGGCGATCATGTCTATCACCAGTATACCGTGCTGGTGCCGGAACAGACCCGGCAAGCGCTGGCAGAAAAACTCAGTCAGGCCGGGATTTCCACGGCCGTACACTACGCCACGCCCGCCTACCGGCAGCCCGCCCTGGCCCCGGACTACCAGGGGCTCTGCCTGCCGGTGACGGAATCGGTGACCCGGCGCTGCCTGTCGCTGCCCATCTACCCTGAACTCAGGCCAGAGCAGGTGGAGACCATTGTCGGGACCATCCTGCGCAGTCTCTGAGGCCGCTGAATGGCCGGCAGGGCTGCTATAGCCTTCTTCGTTGTCACTCAGGGTCAGGGTGTCCGTTGCCGGGAAAAGGGGAGGAGAGCGGCACCTGAGAGGGAACGGCGCCGCCGGGGTCCGTGGATGCCCCGGTTTCTACCTATCAGAAAACATTAGGTGATCAGTGCGGAATGGGCTATTGTGTGGGGGTAGAAAAGATCTGGTACGAAGTTCAAGAATACGACGTTTCTCTGGTTACCGCTGGTGTACACCGTCCTGTTTTCGAGTTCTCAAATTTTTTCCGCATACCGCTGACCGGCCATCATTCCGATGTTCTGGCAGCAACCCAAAATGATTGATCTCAGGATATCTCTATATGTCTAACACCACCGGTACCGTCAAGTTCTTCAACGAAGCAAAAGGTTTTGGTTTCATCACTCGTGAAAGCGGCCCGGACGTATTCGTCCACTTCAGCGCGATTCAGGGCAGCGGCTTCAAGACCCTGGCCGAAGGCCAGCAGGTTGAGTTCGACGTTACCCAGGGCCAGAAAGGCCCCCAGGCGGAAAACGTTGTCGCTATCTGATTAGCAGACCGCATCACGGAAAAGGCAGCTTCGGCTGCCTTTTTTGTTGCCTGAAATCAGCATGCCACGGCTGGATCAGGGCTTTTTTCCGAGGTCGTCGGCGACGAACGCCCCACGTTCCCCCATGGGCTGGTCAT
This sequence comes from Marinobacter sp., assembly GCA_048617055.1. GTDB lineage: Bacteria > Pseudomonadota > Gammaproteobacteria > Pseudomonadales > Oleiphilaceae > Marinobacter. The sequence continues at coordinate 3,075 of JBMCIH010000217.1, forward strand.
CGCCTGTGGTCGTATCCTCCCCTGTCTGGTGCTCCATTTCAGAATTCAGTTCGGCCCCGAGCAGAAAGGCGTAGGCGGTGAGATAGAACCAGAGGAGCAGTATCACCACAGCACCGAGGGAACCATAGGTTTCGTTGTAGTTGCCGAAGTTGGAAACATACCAGGAGAACAGGCCGGAGGCGATCAGCCAGAGGATGACCGACAGCACGGCGCCGGGGGTGAGCCAGCGCCAGCGTGCGTACCGGCGATCCGGGGCGAACCGGTACATGACCGCCAGCGCCATCACCACGAGCAGGCCCAGGATGGGCCAGCGCAGCAGGTCCAGGGCCGCTTCCGCGGCTGGACGAAGGCCCAGAAACTGAAAGGCAAGTGGTGCCGCCGCCACAATGGCCAGTGACAGTATGAAAAAGAGAATCAGCCCCAGGGTCAGGGCCAGACTCAGTAACAGCTGGTGGATAAGATTGCGGTCGTCATCTTCGCCGTAAGCAATGTTCAGTGCGATGATCATGGCGTTGACCCCCCGGCGCGCGATCCAGAGCGCGATAACGATACTGACCAGGGCGCCGAGCCCCAATGCTGAATCAGAGCCGGTGGTCAGCTCGTCGGTCTGCCGGGTCACCAGCCTGCGGGATTCCTCCGGCATTACCCCCACCAGATGCGAAACATGCTCCCGCGCTTCCTCCGGATCGAATATCAGGCCGTAGATGGACAGAAAGGCGGAAATCAGTGGAAAGAGCGCCAGCAGGAAATAGAAGGCCACACCGGCGGCAATCAGCCCGAGGTTATCGTTGAGGACTTTATCCTTGATCCGCAGCGTGATGTCACGCCAGCCTCTGACGTCAATGTGGTGCGGATGCCGGGCCTCGCGGCCCCGGGAACTGCCAAGGGATGTTTTACTGACGTTCTTGCTCATTGGTGCTTCCTTCCTGGACCGGAGAGCAGCCGAAACCGGAAACGGAATGCCTTTAAGCTAGCAGGCGCCGCCAGCAAATGTTATTACCGGGCCGTAAGGGCCCGCCAGCAGAGCGGGGACCGAGTACCTGCCTCGCGGGCCGGGCGCACTCACCAAGACCGGTTCCAGCGTCGGACGCCAGGCCCGGCAGTGATCTCAGTTCGGGAAGCTGAGGGTTCGTGCCTTTGTTGGCGGGCGAAGCTCGGAAGGGGGCCGCTGGAGCAGCAGGCTTCGTTGCAGGCCGAGCAGCGACTCGTGCATCATGGCCTGGATATCCAGCAGTGCCTTCATCGGCGTACCGGCGACCCGCCGCCTGCCATCAATCACAAACTGAAGGCCCTGAAGCCGGCGCTGGTTCCGTCCGGCGCTGCGTTCAATACAGTCGTGGATCAACTGCATGCGCAAGTTCTCAAAGCCTTCGGGGTCACGCTGTGCCAGGTCCCTGAGCTCATCGAATGTCGGCATATCCATTACCTTTCTCCTTCCTGGATCCGGTAAACAGTATAGCTTCTTTCTCCGGAGGTCCCTGAGTATTTGCTCCCAGAACTCATCGTTGATGATGCGTATTGGTGGTTAATGCCCTCCCCAGGGATGCGCCTGTTTTTCGTTGCCTGCCCCATGGTGCACCTCAACCGAAGGACCGGTGCAGTCAGTCCTCTGAGCGGCCCTCGTGGACGGATTCGTCGACCTCCTCCCAGTCATCCTGGTCAGGTTCGGACACCTTTTTTTCGAGGTCGGCCTCCGGCGCATAGTCGAACACCGCAAAAATGGGGAAGTGGTCGGAGCCGATGTCCGGCAGGCGCTCCAGGCTGGCGACACGAAAGTGGCGCGAGGCAAACGCATAGTCCAGTGGATAACGAAACAGCGGATTGCCGGTGTCGTAGGTATTGTAAAAGCCTCGGCCAACCCGTGGG